>JAISRE010000025.1 GCA_031273805.1 Synergistaceae bacterium
GTTCGAGAACGTAGGTATCACCGTTCTTTTGGGTGTTGTGGACGATGCGAGTTTTGATCTCTCCGGACGGTTTTGCAGACATAATGATCATCTCCCATTTGAGTATGTATTATTATAACGCATACCCAAATAGAGTGCGACATCTATCCCTTGGAAATACAGGCTTTTTTAGAATTGGCGTACTATATTCTCGGTACTATTTCGTTTTGTGTACATAAAATCCAACTTTCAGGATAATAAGGGAAATCCGCAATTTCAGGTCTCGTTAGGAAGCGAAAAAATAGCCGCGAGCTGGAAGGGAAGACAGAACGTCGCCAAAGGGGAGACGATTCAGGCTGTCGTTGACTTTTACGATCCCAATGCGAACCCAAAACTTGTTTTAAAAACGCTTTAGCCTGCTGATTCGGTTAATTCCATAAACATTGAGAGGTGAGCCCATTAGGGGGCTTTTGAGAGATTTGAAATTTTGAGTTGCTTTGCGGGTGATTTTTTGAGGCTTTAGGTGTATAATTTTCTCGCTGAGGTTATTTCTCACAACAAAATAATTAACGCATTGTTTAAGTCCTGTGTATGGGAATCCGGTGAAAGACCGGAGCGGCCCCGCCACTGTAATCGGAGTGAAATTTTTTGCAAAACGCATGAGATTTCTCCCCCGAGAGCCAGGAACCAGCAGGATGGTTTTCTCGAGGGGGGACATTTTTAGTGCGCGGCGTGACAAACGCTCAGGCCCTCTCAAAGAGGGTCTTTTTTTATTGCCTTCAGTCTCTTCTCGTAAAAAATGACCCATTGCCGATTGTGAAGAAAGAGGTGATTTGACGGGAGTGGTGAAATTTGTGTGTTGTGCGCCATCGGTATGAGTGTGGACTATGGTGGGCGCCATCCTTGTCCGAAGGCATAGGGGCAAATCAGTATGTCTGGACGGATGAGTCGGGAAATGTGTTCGGCCCCGACGATACAGTCGAAGCCGGGCGCAGCTACTATCTCAGCGTTGCCATTCAGGACAATAGCAGCTATGACTGGGATGATACATGATACACCCGGCGCTATTCTCGACCCGATGGCTCTGGTGGAGGTAACGGAGCAGAACGGAGCGGGTGGCAATAGCAATGATGGATGCAACTCCGGGCTCGGTGGACAGAGCGGTGTATTAATAGCGGCAGCGCTCCTGGCAGTGTGCGGAAAACGCATGCGTTATAGCGCGGGCAGGTAAAGTTTTTTATGACTATCAGATGCCTCCGGCGGCTTGAGTCTCTGCCTGAGCTAGCTTGATAGTTATAAATTTTTTGAAAAGGTGAAGGAGGGCTTATAATGAAAAATTCATTATTTAGTATCAAAATTAAGACCTTTATTGTGATGGCCTCTATTGCGGCGAGCGTTTTCACCGCAGGCATTGTTTCAGCGGCGAGCATAGAGGCCTCGTTTCGCGTCACTCGCGGAGCGGGACTCAGGGTTTTCGAGAAATCGATGGATGAGACCGGACGGATTCCGCATTTCGAGGCGTTTAAAGAATTCACTCTCACCAAGCTCACCAAGAGCGAGGGTGAGGTCTATGACACATATACCGGAACAATCGACGCCCCGACTGATTTTTTCCACTATGTTACCGGCGGTGGCGCGACAGGTTTTGTGAAGCAGGCCAAGGTTCTTAACGTCAGCGTATCGAGGGATATATCTATAGAAATAGACGCGACTCCGTTAGTTGAGGGGCGCAGGGAGGAGAACGGCTTCAGGGCGGACGACGTTTATCTGAATGTGAACGACGCTCAATACCTGCTGCTGGAGCCAAACGAGTCGTTTAATCTAATCCCGACCCGGGTATGGCAGGCAATGGAGGGGGATACTGAAAACTACTTCATCGAGCCGGACTATGAGGTCGAGGTTATAGGTGGAGAGAGCGTGCTGAGCTCAACCTGGGGCGGCGCTCCCGGCCTCGAGTACGCGCGTCTTGCCGCGCTGAGCGAGGGAACTGCAATAGTGAAGATAACATACGGTCCGATTCTGCGCGAAATGAGCCAGGGCGGCGAGCCCAGGTACTTCAACGCCATAGACCCGATAAACACCGGGATCGTAGTGGTGAGCGTGGTTTCGGACAAGTATGGCGCTGACACCTCGAAAATCAGGACGAATATAGAGGCGCGCGAGTACGACACGGTGTACTTCGACAGGGCCAAGACCGACCACGCCGAGTACTCGTTCAAGCCAACGGTCGATGGCGATGATCCGGAGATCTCCGTGCGCGCTCACAAACCCATTCATGAGGGAGGCGCAACGTGGGGCGAGGCCTGGTCCGACGGGGTGGAGGGCGGCGACGGTTCATTCACGGTCGACCTGTATGAGGGCAGGAACATCATCGAGGTTTCGTCGTCCGGCTTAGGCTTCAAGGAGTACCACGTGATAACCGCGAAAGGTATCGGGATTACGCAGAGCAGGAAGGAGAACGGAGATGTGGAGATAAACTTCGACGGCATCAAGACTCCACTCGAAAAGATGGCCGGTCTTTATAACCCGGGCTATGGAGGAACGTGCTACGTCCTCTACAAACGATCCGACGGAGGCGTTGTAAGCGGCGACGAGGGAGTTCAGTACAACCTTGCCGTGAAAAACACGCTGACTGTCACTCCCCCGCAGAGCGGATCGCTGACGCTGTCGGGCGGAGTGATAAACTGCCCGCACCTGGGAGATCCGCTTGGGAGCCACAGGACCAAGATCGGGCATGAAAAGATATACAGAAATTTCGAAGCGCAGAGGATTGATGGCTTCTACAGCGTAATGCCGGATATCACTGTCACGGGGAGCGGTGAAGAGGAAGAGGAAGAGGAAGGCGAAGAGGAAGGCGAAGAGGAAGAGGAAGAGGAAGAGGAAGAGGAAGGCGAAGGCGAAGGCGAAGAGGCGTCATCAGGCGGCGGGTGTGACACAGGCGTCCCTGCGTTTGGCGCGATTGCGGCGATGCTCTGCCTGGGAGTGCGGTATGGACGCAGGGCTTTGATTAAGTGATTCCCTAACCACAGTATGCCGTGGGCTTTCGAATCTCAGCCCACGGCATACTCCTGACTTTGGCAGCAAAACAAGGAAAAAAGCCGCGTAAAACGTTGCAGTGCAACGAATTACGCGGCTTTATGATTGATTGGATTTTGTTGTGAAACGGAATTATTTTGCAAGAATTCAAAACCTCATGTTGAGCGTCATGTAATATGTGCGTCCCTCTATCGGGTACCACAAAACCCTTGTCGGTCCGTCGAGTCCGCCGCTTGGGTGCATACGCCAGCCATCAGCGTCGTTGAATACGTCGTCCACGCCGAAGGCTAGCTGGGAGGTTGGGCTCAAATCGTATTTGACGCCTATGTTGAACAGGTTGCGGGCGTTGAACAAAACGGTCTCCTCCCTGTCCGCGTAGTTTTCGCCGACATACTGATACTCTATGAACGCCGAAGCTCGTTCGAACTTCCTCGTGAGGCGAGCGGTTCCGCTCCACTCAGGGCGGTTTGGCAGGGCATTGCCGTAGAAGCGGGACGAACCCTCCGCTGGAGATTTATTTATCCCCTCCATCCAGGTTGCGGATAAAGAGAGATTCCACTTATCCCAGTCCAGGCCGGTCTCCAATTCCACTCCCTTCACCTCTGAGTCGGCTATGTTGGCGTATCTCGCGAACCTCTGCCCCTCCATGAGCAGTTCTATAAGATAATCGGTCTCGCGCCAGAAGCCCGAGAGTGACGCGTTTGCCCGGGCGCCGCCAAACGCGGTTCCGTTCCATATTATCCCTAAATCGAACTGAGTGCCGGTCTCCCATCTGAGATCGTCCATCGGCTCTATTATAAACGCCCCGTCGCCGTATTTTTCGTATAGATTCGGGGCGCGGGCGTATGTTCCATAGGCGCTCTTGAGCATCAGGTTTGGTGAAAATTCTTTCGTCAGGGCTATCTGCCATGTGAAGTGATCCTCGCCGTCGATACTGTGCCAGCGAATGGACGGAGTCGCCAGGAATGTGGCCATTCTGTCAAGAGCTATGGTGTCCTGAAGGTTGATATCCCAACCGGTCTGGCTGTAGTCCGAAATACCGCCCAGGTATTTGAAGGCCATGTCTCCGTCGACTTTCAGACTCTCGTCCGAGTACTCCGCCAGGAACTCCAGCAGGTGACGCTCTCCGATCGGCATGTTCGCGTTGATCGATACACCCAGCTTTGCGGCGTCGTACTCGCTTTCGTCCACGTCGCCGTGGCCTATTAAGCTTGCGGCGCCTCCGCGTCTGCTGTTGTAATATCTCTCTTGCGCGGTGTACATCAGCTCGACTGACCATTCGACAGGGCCTGAGATTTGAGTGCGGGAGAGTGAAAAATCCCATCTGTCAGTGTCCTGAATCGGCCAGGGGCGAGGGGCTTCCCAGGGCTTGTCGAGTGTGGGGCCGATCAGCGCGAGGTCGCGATTCCTTCGCACCCACGACGCGCGCGCGCGCCAATGATCGTCCTGCCACTTGAGCAGCAGGTCCATGTTTTCAAAGCCGTTGCCCTGCCTCCTGCCCTTGTAGTCATCCGTGTAGTTGTAGGCGGTGGCGTTATCGTTCCAGTATTCGAAGTCTCCGTCATACGTCTCGTATCCAAACGAGCCGAAGAATTTTCCGTTCCACATCTCATTGGAGTATGAGAGAGAGCCTTTATACCTGCCAAACGAGCCAATTCCGAGCGATAAGTTCATCTCAGGTTTCTGAGGCGATTTCGTGACGACGTTTATGACTCCGCCCATCGCCTGAGCGCCAAATCGAGTTGGAATATAGCCGCGGTAGACCTCTATTTTTTCAACGTTGTCGACTGGTATTGCGGACAGATCCACGGCAGCCTCGCTCTGCAGGTTCATCAGAATGCCGTCCACGTAAACCGCAACCTGAGACGAGGTGCTGCCGCGCACCGACGCGACCGCGTAGCCGTTGCGCCCCCTGAGGCGGATAACGCGAAGCCCCGGAACCTCCTCCAGGAGGTCCGGGAGTGTGCGCTGCTCGCCGGATTTTTCGTCTGGCCTGATGACTGTAACCATTCCAGGGGAGAGATATTTGTCCTCGTCCTCGTCGTATATCATCGACCCCTCGACCAACTCCTCCGGCAGCGTCACCGCCGCATGTGCTGCGGTGGAGATGATAAATGCCAAAATGAGCGCTCCGAGGATGAGCTTATAAAAGGGCGAGCAATATGCCCGCCCTTCAAGAGCCTCAATAAACTTAAGCTGTCTCATTCGCGGAGGCCGTCTTTGACCAGCTGACGAACCTGCTGAACTTGCCCGAAATGCCGAACGCCAAAAGCGCGCATAGCGGCAGTAATGAGCCTGTTCCCGAGTCACAGCCTCCGCCTCCGCCTCCGCTGTTTCCGCCATTACCGTTATCATCAGGTTTTGTGCCTGGGTCATCAGGGTTCGGGTCTGGATCCGGGTTTGTTGCAATTCCTGAGTTCCAGATGTCAATAGAGTATGCGTCGCCGCCGAGTTCGAGCGGGGTGAATTTTCTTATCACGGCGCCTCTCTTGTCACGCGCCTCGATGCCGATCCCCCCCTCCAGCCAGAGTATCTCCAGTGCCTCGTCGTAGCGAACCAGCCAGCCGACGCCGGGGTTTTTTGTCAGCGCCGGGGCCAGGGTTCCTATATCCCCTCTCGAAAGTTTGTCGGTCGTGGTGACGTACAGTACCGGTTTATAGCTCCAGCTGTCGTCGGGGTCGTAGCCGCCGACGATGACGAACGCCGTTCCGTCTTTCGCTATGGAGATGCTGGCAGCTCCCGACGGAAATGTTATCGCGGATATCTTGTTGATGTCTATAACCTTTTCCGACGTCATGGAAGCCAGGTCCACCTCCCAGATGTCCCCCCACAGGCCTGCGCCCAACATGCCGCCCTGGCACGCGACGTACGCCTTGCCGTCATAGATGGCCATTTCGAACGGATTTTTGCCTACTTTAGCCGAGCGCAGCGCCTTGAGGTCCGCGTCGAACTCCGTCACCTCACCCTGCTCATGGTTGAAAGCGCCGTCCCACGCTCCGTTCAGCGCGTACACTTTGTCGTTCCACAATACAACTCCCTGTGTTTTTTTTGGCTTACCGGATACGGGAGAGTACTGATGACTCCTGTCGGTGTTTCCATTCAGTCCGCTCAATGGTATGCGGGCAATCTGACCGGATATATCTCCAACACCTGTCTCGTATGTATCCTGCAGCGCGAGATAGAGATTTTTCCCGTCGCTTGCGACCCCGTGAAGATTTCTCCCCCACTTTGTCGTATTTGCCACGGGCGTGGTCCAGTTCTTGAAATCGTATACGGACACCACGTCGTTGGCGCCGCTGTACTGGAACTCTCGTACCACCAGCTTGTCCGCGCCGTTCTGATCGAGGAATGTGCAGCCCCAGGCGTCCCCGCCCAGCCCCACCAGGACCTTCGGCGTTACAGTGAAACTGCCATTTGAGTTCCGCGTTATAAGCCCGACGGAACCCGCGACGTAGTCCGATACGGCGTAGAATAAGTCCGCCGACGCCTGAGCGCTCCAGAGCGCAGTGAGAACCGCGAGCAAAACAAATACCCTTAACTTTTTCACCTTAAAACAACTCCTTTCAGAATTTGACAGGATACCGAAAATATATATATACGAGACGGCCAGAGCTATGAGTTCAAGGCCGCGCTGGAGTGGAAGCCTTGAACTCACAACTGAAATCATTACCTGGCGCGTCTGCGGAATGAAGCGGCGTGTGCTATCGCGCACACCGCCATACCGAGCCAAAATATTGACGCAAAAAAAGAGACCCTCATAGACGAAGGTCTCCCGGATAATTCAATCGCGTACGCTAACGTATGAATATGTCATATACCGCGAGTGGATAATAAATGCAGGCTGCGCCCTTCGCGCACACACCGGCAGGTTTCCTGACTCGTGTTCTCTCTACTCCCGCACCTTCCCAGCGCAAAAGGTCCTCATGCACGCCTTTTGTTATTTGCCAGTGGCTTAATTACACGGTTTCGTCACACTTACAGTGGCGAGGGCCGTTCCGGCTTAACCGGATTCCCTGTACCGGAATTGCTGAATTATTAAATTGTAAGAGTATTATAAGCGTTTATCAAATCTTTGTCCATGCCCTTAAAGAGTGCTATTATCGCTATTATCGACGAACAGACAAAGATTGTTCCTTACCTCATAGAGCCAAGCAGCCTCAACCTCTCATGCCATGAAAAGGCTTCGTTTAAGAGATGAGGCTCATGTCCCTTATTGATTTCCGCTCTTTTTTTGTAATCTCGAAGCAGCTCTTTATAATCATGGTGGGAGCACTTTTCTATTATTTCATTGGATCTCTCCCTAGGGGACAGGCCTCTTAAATCGGCTGCGCCGTATTCAGTGACTATAATATCCACGTCATGTTCGGTGTGGTCTATATGAGAGCAGAACGGCACAATCTTGGATATTTTACCTCCAGAGGCGGTTGAAGGGCACAAGAATATGGTCAGATAGGCGTTTCTGGCGTAGTCTCCGGATCCTCCTATGCCGTTGAGCATCCTGGTTCCCCCAGCCATTGTTGAATTTACATGTCCGTAAATATCGACCTCTAACGCTGTATTCATTGCGATAACCCCGAGACGCCGGATAACTTCAGGGTTGTTGCTTATCTCCTGAGGGCGCAGCACTATGCGATTTTTGAACTCCTCGAGGCGATGATAGTATTTCGCGGCGCCGTCGGGGCTGGGAGTGAGCGCGGCGCTTGACGCGAACGAGATTTTCCCGCTGTCGAGAAGATCGAAAACGGCATCCTGAATAACCTCAGTGTATACTTTAAGATTATCGGAAGGCCATTCAGCAAGCCCGGCCAACACGGCGTTCGCTATATTGCCGACGCCGGATTGGAGCGGGAGGAGCTCTTTAGGCAGCTTGCCGGATTTTACCTCAGCGCTCAGGAAATCGAGAAGATTGTGCGAAATCCTGCCGCTCACGTCGTCAACCGGCGCCAATGGTCTCTGCGCGTCTTTGACGTCTGAATGCACTATCGCCACGATTTTCTCCGGGGAACAATGAAGATATGGGCTGCCTATACGATCCTGTACGTTTGTTATCGGAATGGGTTTTCTGTGGGGAGGATTTTCAGGCGAATATATGTCATGTATGCCATCGAGTCCCTCCGGCTGAGCGGTATTTATTTCAACTATCACTTTATCCGCACTTTCGACAAATACGTTGGAATTGCCGACGGCGGACGTCAGCACTATATCTCCCTCGTTTGTGATACGGAGAGCTTCAATAATGGCGATGTGGAAACTGCCGTAAAAACCATACCTTATGTTCTGAGCGTTATGAGAGAGGTGAATGTCGGCAAATTGCACTGTGCCGGCGTTGATCTCCCTGCGAATGTCGTCGTTAGTCTGATATGGGTAGCGCCTTTTTATACAACCTGTGCGAGTGAGCTCTCCATCCAGTTCCGGGCCGACAGACGCCCCGGACCAAACAGTTACGGGGATTGGGCCATCGGATTCGGCCCTTTTCGCCAATGCCGTCGGTACGGCCTTAGGGTACCCGGAAGGCGTAAAACCGCTGCACCCCAATGTCATACCCGGCTCGATAATAAGAGCCGCTTCCTCTGCCGTGGTGATCTTATCGCGCAAGGTTCTATTTCCAACAAGTTCTTCGATGCTGTTCATAAAACCAGATCCTTTCCTAAATAAGCAATATTTTATCCCATACAGAGGCTCATGTCGCGCAATTAAATATGAAGCGGAACGTTACAAGTCGGTGTGGATGGTTGACGTGGAAGTGGTGACAACGTACACGGATCACAGATATCTGCTTGCGGCAGGTGAAGACGTACCTCCACCGCGAGCAGTGTACGGCGATACATTGAAAGCGCTGATAATCGTGCTTTCACGGATAGCGTCTTCATTGTATTCGATCAGGATACCGCCCGAGCTTTCATCTCGCATTGAGAAGGTAACATATTCGACAAACATACTATCTGTTGAGTAGGCCAAAAGAGGCGCCTGAAAAGGACTGTTCTCCGGCGTTTATCGCTCAACATGAACTTTATTTGGTATTGACTTGCTGGCGGCGGCGTGTAGGATTGTATTTGTCTTGCGGATCATTTCCTGTTGACAGAGTTATGTATGAATATACAATGTCACAAAGCTCGATGGGGGAATATATTCATAAGCGCGGATACGTACATTTGTCGTGTGGCGCGGTTAGGCGCCACTTATAATGTACTGCGAAATTATTACTGGGAGGTATGGAGTTTTGACAAAAGAAAGACGCAGGGGATTTACGCTGGTCGAGATAATGGTTGTGGTTGTTATAATAGGTCTCCTCGCGGCGCTGGTGGGGCCTCGCCTGATAGGACAGTCGGAGTCGGCAAAGATAACCGCTACAAAAGCTCAGATCAACAATCTTCAGCAATCGCTCGAGCTATTTCACATCAACAACGGCTTTTTTCCCACAACTGAGCAGGGTTTGGAGGCTCTGATAGAAAAACCGACAATTCCGCCGGAGCCCAAGAACTTTCAGAGGGGCGGCTATATCAATGCCAAGTCGGTTCCGAAGGATCCGTGGGGCAATGAATATCTGTATATATGTCCGGGTGAGAACGGCGACTACGATATAATATCTTACGGCGCAGACGGCAGAGAGGGAGGAGAAGAGGCTAACGCCGATATCACCAATTGGGATAATTAATCAAGTTTGACGCTGTTTATTATGTCAGGAGGACAGCTCCAATGCGAGATGCGGAAAAAATTGAGAAAATGCTCGAGGTTATACGGGATGAGATATTGCCTCTCACTGAGTGTGAAGTAAAGAGGGGCAATCATGTGTTCGGGGGCGCTATACTTCGTCCGGATACGCTGACGTCCGTGATGGTGGGTTCTAACAACAGGATGGAGAACCCCCTGTTTCACGGGGAAATAGACACGCTAAACAGGTTTTTCAAGCTGCCGGTGCACCCGCAGGCGGACGAATTGATCTTTCTTGCGACTCACGATCCCTGTCCTATGTGCGCGTCAGCGATAGCGTGGGCCGGTTTTCGCGAGGTGTGGTATCTGTTCGGTTATAAGGACGTTGAGGATGAATTTAACATGCCTGTAGATCTTGAGATGTACAGAGAGCTGTTCGGAGTTGACGGAGTACGCGCTGAAAACGCGTTTTTCAAGAAATATTCCATAAAAGAGGCGATATCCAATTGTCCCAATAGCGAGATTCTTTATGAGATTGTGGGCGAGATAGAAAAACGGTATGCCGCCATGAAGGTTTCGGATTTCGCATATCCCGGCATGTGACGCGGGCCTGTCCCGCTGCGGGATTTAATGCTCTCCTTGTATTTTTGACATCATTTATCGTGAGCGAGTCCTTATATTGTATGACTCGCTCTTATGGGAATTATACTGTCTTTAATTTTGCCCTCTGATTTGACTGTTTGTCGCATAGATCCTCTCTCCATGGAGTATAATATAATAAAGAAAATTTCCAAGAAAAGTTACAGCGGAGGATAAAGGGCGCCAGTGTTTGAAAATAATGAGAGCGGGCATTTCGAGCTGGTGTCTCCGTGGCCTGTATCCGGAGATCAGCCTGACGCTATAGAAAAACTTTGCAGGGGTTATGAGTCGCACGACCGCGTGATACAGACACTTTTAGGCGTGACCGGCAGCGGTAAGACATTTACGATGGCCAATATAATCGCCAGACTGCAGCGGCCGACGCTGGTTATGGCGCCCAATAAAACCCTTGCCGCACAGCTCTACAGCGAGTTCAAGGATTTCTTTCCCAACAACGCCGTCCACTACTTTGTCAGCTATTACGATTACTACCAGCCGGAGGCCTACGTCCCAGCTCAGGATATTTACATAGAGAAGGACGCGTCGATTAACGAACGGATAGAAAAATTGCGCCTTGCCACGACAAAGGCTCTTATCGAGCGCAGAGACGTGGTGGTTGTGGCGAGTGTGTCCTGCATATACGGTTTGGGCAAGCGGAAAAATTACGAGGACGCGGTGTTTCGTTTTGCGGTGGGGGATTTATGGCGCAGACGGGATTTTATGATGCGCCTCCTCGATAACTATTACGAACGCAACGACTCCGCATTCGCCCCGGGCGCCTTCAGGGTGCGCGGGGATGTCCTAGAACTTTACCCGTCCTACAGCGACACGGCTCTTCGGATCTCTTTTTTCGACGAGGAAATAGAGCGGATAGACGAGATAGACCCGGTTTCCGGACACACGATTATCTCGAAGGGCACGGCGTCGATATTCCCGGCGAAGCACTACGTGACCACCGACGACGCTATTCTGATCGCCAAGGAGAAGATAGAGGCCGAGCTGGAAGAGCGCGTCAGCGTATTCAACGAAAAAAACATGCTGCTTGAAGCTCAGCGGCTGACTAGCCGCACAAAGTATGACCTCGAGATGCTCTCTGAGGTTGGCTATTGTTCCGGCATAGAGAACTACTCTCGTTTTCTGGATGGACGAGAGCCCGGAGAGTCGCCAGGAACCCTTATGGACTTTTTCCCCGAGGATTTTTTGCTCTTTCTCGACGAATCTCACATGACCGTTCCACAGATACGCGGGATGTACAATGGCGACAAGGCTCGCAAGGAGGTGCTGGTGGAGCATGGCTTCAGGCTTCCGTCGTGTCTCGACAACAGGCCTCTCAAATGGGACGAGTTCAGGGCGTTTATGAGGAACACTCTTTTTGTCTCAGCCACCCCCGGTGATTATGAAATCGAGTCCTCGTCGTTCGTTGCTGAACAGCTCATTCGTCCGACCGGAGTTCCGGACCCGGATATCGAAGTATACCCGGCGACCGGCCAGGTAGATCATCTGCTTGCCGAACTGCGTGATGTAATATCGAAAGGAGAGCGCGCCCTCGTGACAACTCTCACCAAACGAGCGGCGGAGGACCTCACTAAATATTATGCCGAACTCGGGGTCAAGGTTCAGTATCTTCACTCTGAGATGGATACCTTCGAACGTGCTGAGATACTGCGTGACTTGCGCATGGGCGTTTATTCAGTGCTGATAGGGGTTAACCTCCTGCGCGAGGGGATAGATCTGCCGGAGGTGTCGCTGGTCGCCATAACGGAGGCAGACCGCGAGGGATACCTGAGATCGCACCGCTCACTGATACAAATGATAGGCCGGGCGGCAAGGAACGAGGCAGGGCGGGTGATCCTGTATGCTGACAATATGACAGGCAGCATAGATATTGCTATCAGGGAGACAATGCGTCGCAGAGCCGCTCAGATAAAGTACAATGAGGAGCATGGAATAACGCCGCATACCATCAGCAAGATAGTGAAAGACCTGCTTCCGGCAGAGCTGACTGGAGACAGAAGAGAGGATGGACGTATATCCTTCGTCTCCGATGAAGAGGGAAGCGCGCTGACGGCAAGAGATATAAAAGATCTGGAGCGCCGCATGTGGGAGGCGGTTGAACGACTCGACTTCGAGCTTGCGGCGGAGCTGAGGGATATCATTAACAGCAAAAGGAGTCAAAATGATGGAACTTTTGGTCTCGGACTGGATAAAAATAAGCGGCGCCCGTCAGCACAATTTAAAAAACATAAGCGTAGAACTTCCAAAAAATAAACTAGTGCTCCTCACAGGCCCATCCGGGTCCGGCAAATCGTCTCTGGCGTTCGATACGATATACGCGGAGGGTCAGCGCAGGTATGTGGAGTCTCTCTCGTCGTACGCGAGGCAGTTTTTGGGAATGCAGGACAAGCCGGATGTCGATGACATATCCGGGCTGTCTCCCGCTATTTCGATAGAGCAGAAGGGAACGAGCCATAATCCTCGTTCGACGGTTGGCACTGTCACGGAGATTTATGACTATCTGAGGCTGCTTTACGGAAGGGCCGGGACTCCCCACTGTCCGAAGTGCGGCAAACCTGTGTTCAGATACAGCCTCGACGAGATCGTTGATCGGATATTCGGAGAGTACAATGGCAAGCCGCTTGAGATAATGTCTCCCATTATAAGAGGAAAAAAGGGGGAGTATCGCAACCTGTTGCTTCAGCTCAAATCTCAGGGATACATGAGGGTGCGCATAGACGGCGAAACATACTGGCTTGAGGAGGAGGTCCCGCTCGATCGTAAAAAGCGTCACTCTGTAGAGGTTGTTGTGGATCGTCTGAGGGTAAAGGACGAGAGTAAATCACGTATATCGGAGGCGGTGGAGATATCACTGAGGCTTTCCGAGGGATTTGTTCTCATTCACTCTGAGGGCATGGATGATTTAGAGCTGACTGAAAAATACATCTGTCCTGATTGTCAGGTGAGTCTGCCGGAGATAGAGCCCAGGCTGTTTTCTTTCAACAATCCCTTTGGAGCGTGTCCTGAGTGCTCCGGGATCGGGGTGCATCAGCACTTCTCACCGGAGCTGTCCGTGGCGGGGGAGTTGTCCGTATTGGACGGAGCGTTTCTTCCGTGGAGAAGTTACAAGTATATGATAGCGCGCGCGCAGATGATAGCGGAGCGCCATGACTGGGACCTATCCAAACCCTTCGATTCATTGCCCGAAGAGGTAAAGAATGTTATGCTCTATGGTTCCGAGGAGAAGATGACCCTCACCTTCGTCGATAAATATGGCGAGAGCGAATATCAGGGACACTATGAGGGTCTGATACCCTGGCTCAGCAGGCGTTTTAATGAGACTGAGTCGGAAAACTGGCGGGAGGAGATGGTTCGCTATCGGGCGGAGGATGTCTGTGCCTCGTGCGGAGGGCGCAGGCTCAAGCCGGAGGCTCTCGCGGTCAAGCTCGGCGGATATGGCATAGCGGAGCTGACGGCGATGGCGGTCGAGGATCTCATGCCCACCCTCGAATCTCTCTCATTGACGGAGAATCAAAAAAAAATAGTCGGGCTCGCTCTGTCTGAGGTTCAAAAACGAATCTCATTTCTTGTAGATGTCGGCGCCGGTTACCTCTCTCTCGATCGAAGGGCCGACACGCTCTCAGGGGGAGAGAGCCAGAGGATCAGGCTGGCCACACAGATAGGTTCCAAACTGACAGGAGTTTTGTACGTTCTGGACGAACCGACTATAGGGCTTCACCCAAAGGACACAAACCGGCTGCTCGACACTCTCGCCGCGATCCGAAGCATCGGCAACACCGTGATAGTGGTGGAGCACGACAGGGACGCGCTCAAGTATGCTGACTACGTACTGGAACTCGGGCCCGGCGCCGGTGAACATGGGGGGCACGTGGTAATTCAGGGCGCCCCCGATAAGATAGAGGCGTCGGACTCCCTCTCAGGCGCTTTTCTGCGAGGCGAAGTGACCGGCATAGTGAAGGCAAAAGGAGGCAGGAGGAAACCCCAGGGATGGATTAAAGCCACGGGCTGCCGCGAGAACAACCTTAAAAACGTAAATGTGTCAATTCCGAAGGGTGTGCTGGTCTCACTGTGCGGCTTATCCGGTTCAGGCAAGAGTACATTTCTTTATGAGATACTGTACAAGGGGCTGAGAATGAAACTCGATCCTGAATACCGCAACAGATCGGGAAAATTTGCCGCCATTACAGGATTCGACGGGCTGCGCAATGTCGTTCTGGTGGATCAGAGTCCAATTGGCCGTACTCCTCGCTCGAATCCCGCCACCTACACCGGAGTGTTCACCCCCATTCGGGAGTTTTTTGCCACTCTTCCCGAATCCAAGCTGAGGGGTTACCTCCCCGGGCGATTCAGCTTCAATGTAAAGGGAGGACGTTGCGAGGCGTGTTCTGGAGACGGAGTTATCAAGGTATCGATGCTCTTTTTACCGGATGTTTATGTAAATTGCGACATTTGCCGGGGTAAGAGGTATAATAGAGAGACCTTAGAGGTGACATATAAGGGGCTTTCTATAGCCGATGTGCTCAGCCTTACAGTCGATGAGGCGGTTACGCATTTTCATGATATGCCGAGAATCGCCTCACGCCTTGCTGTTATTCAGGAAGCCGGACTTGGATATATAAGGCTTGGACAGTCGGCGACGACTCTGTCAGGCGGAGAAGCGCAGAGGGTGAAGCTTGCCTCCGAACTAGGCAAACGCTTCAGGGGCAGTGTGCTGTATTTGCTCGATGAGCCTACAACCGGTTTGCACTATACGGACGTAAAACATCTGCTCCTGCTCCTTCACAAACTGGTGGATCAGGGGAACTCAGTGTTACTGATAGAGCATAATATGGATGTTCTTATCTCCTCTGATTATCTCATAGATCTTGGGCCTGAGGGCGGAGAACGAGGCGGAGAGATTGTCGCGTACGGTACGCCGGAACAGGTGGCCAAAGCTGGAAAAGGATACACAAGCGCATATTTGGGCGAATATATGAAAGAGTTGAAGGAGTGCGGCAGAAAACAATGAGTCGTTCCCCGATTGACGTTACAGATGCTGGATGAGCTGCGCCACAGGGGCGAGGACTACTGTTGGGGGAGGAACGGCGTTATTTCACTGCTCGAAGAATCTCCTGCCCATTGTTTGAAGGTCATGATCTCAAAGACGATGCAGGGCAGTGCGTCCGGAAAGATTGTTGAGTTGTGCCGAGTCGCGCATGTGCCGTATGTCTTTACCTCGATGCGAGCGCTGGACTCGATGTTGGATGGAGAGAACCATCAAGGCGTTGCGGCCATGCTGACCCAGTCAGAATTGTTGAGCCTCGAGTCGGCTATGGGGCTTCTGCCGCCTCCTCCAGAACCGGCGCTTGTCGTGATGCTGGACCACATTCAGGATCCTCATAATCTGGGAGCAATTATTCGCAGCTCTGAGGCGGCGTCAGCATCATTTATCGCTCTGCCCAGAAGAAGGGGTTCCTTGCCGACCGGGACCGTTGTAAAGACTAGCGCGGGAGCGTCTTTGAGGTTCCCTCTGGCGTCCGTCGGCAACGTCGCGAATGCCGTCAGGGATATTCAGGATGGAGGACTGTGGGCTGTGGGGCTGGATGCGGAGGCGCCGGGCACCATATATGATACCCCTCTGCCTAAGAGGTGCCTGTTAGTGGTGGGCAGCGAGGGTTCCGGCTTGGGCAGGACAACTCAAAAGGCGTGCGATGAAACACTTCGCATACCGATACGCGGCGGGACCGGGAGCCTTAATGCCTCTATTGCGCTATCAATAACTATGTTTGAGTGGTCGAGAATAAATTTATAAAAAGAACAAATCAAACGGAGTGAAAAGACATGAAATCGCAGGAATCCAGAAACTCAGTTCTCATTGTTGACGATACTGATCTAAACATAGACATACTGGTCGATGCTTTGGGTGATCGTTATGATATCAGTGTAGCGCTTGATGGGAAGACTGCTCTCGAGCTTGTCAAGAAAAATTCACCCGATATCATTCTGCTCGATGTGGTGATGCCCGGTATGAGCGGCTATGATGTTTGTAATGAGCTGAAATCAAATCCTGAAACTTCGGATATCCCGGTGATATTTCTCACCGCAATGACCGACATAAACGATAAGGCCCGGGGTTTCGACCTCGGGGCGGTCGATTACATAGTGAAACCATTTGCGGTTATGGAGGTTCAGGCAAGGCTGGATGTTCACCTCTCCCTTCTCAACGCGAAAAAAGCCCTGAAGCAGCAGAATGAACTGCTGGAGGTGAAGGTCAAGGAGAGAACGCTGGAACTCGAGGTCACTCAGAGCGTGATAATCGAGGCAATGGCAAGCCTGGCGGAGACGAGGGATCAGGAGACCGGCGATCACGTTATGCGAACCAAGTATTACGTACAGCTGCTGGCCGTCAAACTCAAGGCTCACCCCAGGTTTGAAAAATTTCTGTTTCAGCAGGACCCGGATGACCTCGGCACTGCCGCAACCCTCCACGACATAGGTAAGGTTGGGGTCCCCGACCATATTCTGTTGAAACCCGCCAGATTGACGCCTGAGGAGTTCGAAGAGATAAAGAAGCACACCACATATGGGCACAATATATTGAGCAAGCTGGTGAAGCGCCTGCCTGACAACTCATTTTTGAAGCTGGCCGACGATATAGCGTGGTCTCATCACGAGAAGTGGAATGGAAGCGGTTATCCGCGAGGTCTCAGAGGAGACGATATACCGATTCCCGGGCGTCTGATGGCCATAGCTGATGTTTACGACGCCATAGTGAGCCCAAGGGTCTATAAGGGGCCGATGTCAAATGACGAGGCCACAGATTTTATAATGTCCCAGAGCGGCACACATTTCGATCCGGATGTCGCGGCCGCGTTCCTGGAGCTCAATGATACATTCAAATTTGTGGCGAACGAGATGACGACTGCATCTATGGAGGAGGTCTTCTCGACCGGGGCGTCTCTTGGCGTGGGCTGACAGGGAGGGTTTCAGGGTATACGCGCTCGAGGCTGTTCCGCTTCTTTTAAGAATACGTTGAATTGCTGATCATCATTTCATATATTTCGCACCTCCTATTATTCCCTTCGCATGGTATCTCTTTACCTGCGGTATGTGTGGCGAAAATGCGCTAAAAATTTGACAAATTCTCTTTGTCTTGATATTATCTACGACTGTACATGTCGTACTACCAAAAAAATTCACCTAGGGAGGTAGTTCTCCCCATGTCGGCGACAGCCCTTTCGGAGAAAACGCAGGAACGTATAATATTTGGCACGGAAAAGGATTTATTGCCTCTTCCCGATTTAGTGGAAGTTCAAAAAAACTCTCACGACTGGTTCTTCCAAAAGGATACAGACCCGATGATGCGGGCAAAGCAGGGACTCCAGGAGCTGTTCGGAGAAATTTTTCCAATAACCAGCTACGATAGTTCGTTTGCTTTGGAGTTTGTCAGTTATAGAGTCGAGCCCGAGGCTATCAGTTTGGATGAGGCTCGCAGCAGGGATCTTACGTGGTCCAGACCCGTACGGGCCACAATCCGTCTTCGCAACGTCAAGAACGGAGAGATCAAGGAGGAGGAGATTTACCTCGGAGATTTCCCGATAATGACGTCGCGCGGCACATTTATCATCAACGGAACGGAGCGCGTTGTCGTCAACCAGCTGGCGCGCTCTGCAGGCGTCTATTTCAGCGCTGATCGCACGCCGGGCCAGGAGGTATACTCGGCTAAAGTTATACCTGACCGCGGAGCGTGGATGGAGTTCGATCTTCCAAAGGGCGAGCCGCCCATGAAAATAGAACCCATATCCGTAAAGGTCGACAGCAGGAAGAAGATCCCCGTCACCATGCTGCTCAAGGCATTTGGCGCGGACTCTGACGACGAGATTTTGAAGCTCTTCGACGCCAAAGAAGTGGAAGTCGATTTGGCCGAGGAAGATGTAAAGGGAATGTTGCTTGCCGAGAACATCCTGGCATCCGATGGAACAATCCTGATAAAGAAGAACGAGCGCATATCCAAAGAGCACCTCGAGACATTGTGGAGTCAGGGACGAACCAGGCTTTGGGTGTGGGATGTAGATCCTGTTATCGCGGCCACCATCGAGAAGGATGGTGTTTCAAACAGCGACGACGCAATTATGGAGCTTTTTCGCCGCCTCAGGCCGAACGAGCCGGCCCGAATGGAGAATGCCCGCGAATATGTGCACAGCATATTTACCGATACAAGGCGCTACAGCCTGGGCCGAGTAGGACGTTACAAGGTTAACAGACGTCTTGGAGTGGATATTCCGCAGAGCGAAAGGCTTCTGACCGGCGGCGATATAGTGGCCATCTCTATGGAACTTCTTCGCTTGAAGAACGATGAAGCCTATGAGGGTGAGGACGATATCGATCACCTCGGAAATCGTCGTGTTCGCGCGGTTGGAGAACTGTTGCAGAATCAGGTTCGCATCGGTCTGCTCAGAATGGAGCGTATCGCGAAGGAGCGCATGACCACGATCCCGGACCTTGCCACGTCAATGGCGAAGGACCTAATCAACGTCAGGCCAGTGTCTGCCGTACTGCGCGAGTTCTTTGGCTCAGGACAGCTCTCTCAGTTTATGGATCAGACCAATCCGCTGGCGGAGCTGACTCACAGGCGCAGATTATCGGCTCTGGGCCCTGGCGGGCTCTCCAGAGAGCGCGCTGGTTTCGAGGCCCGTGACGTTCATTATACCCATTACGGGAGGGTATGTCCGATAGAGACCCCTGAAGGTCCTAACATCGGTCTCGTCACCTCGCTCGCGACTTATGCCAGGATAAACGACTATGGTTTTTTAGTTCGCCCGGTAAGGCGGGTGGAGAATGGCCTCATAACGGATGAGGTGATTTATCTCTCCGCTGACGAGGAGGACAATTTCAACGTCGGCAGGGCAGACACGCCGGTAAGTCCTGATGGGGAGCTGATAGGGCACACGATATACGTCAGGCATCGGAGCGATATTAAGGAAGTCCCGCCCGATGAGGTGCAGTATCTCGATATATCGCCGAAGCAGATTGTATCCGTCTCCACAGCTCTCATTCCGTTCCTTGAGCACGACGATGCCAACAGAGCCCTCATGGGCTCCAACATGCAGCGTCAGGCCGTTCCTCTGGTTCAGGCCGAGGCGCCGCTCGTCGGCACGGGGGTCGAGCATCGCATAGCCAAGGATTCGGGCTCATGTATAGTGGCGGAGAGGTCTGGCGTCGTATCGTATCTCGACGCTGACCGCATCAAGGTTACAGCGGACGACAACCATCTGGACACGTATAACCTGACAAAGTTTCGCAGGTCCAACCAGGGGACTATTATTCACCAGAAACCGATTGTCGACTGCGGGGACAGGGTTCTGGAGGGACAGATTATCGCGGACGGTCAGTCCTGTGACGGGGGAGAGCTGGCTCTGGGAAGGAACGTTCTCGTTGCCTTCGTCTCCTGGGAGGGTTACAACTTTGAGGACGCTATACTGCTCAGTCAGCGTCTTGTCAAAGAGGATTTCTATACATCGATACACATAGAGGAGTATGAGGTGGAGGCCAGAGAGACGAAACTCGGGCCTGAGGAGATAACGAGAGACATCCCTAATGTCGGAGAGGATGCCCTGAAAAACCTGGACGAGGACGGCATCATACGAGTCGGGGCTGAGGCCAACGCAGGAGACATCCTGGTCGGCAAAGTTACCCCTAAAGGGGAATCCGATCAGACCCCCGAGGAGAAATTGCTGCGCGCCATATTCGGCGAGAAGGCGCGTGAGGTGAGAGACACCAGCCTTCGTGTTCCTCACGGCGAGGGCGGCAAGGTGGTTACGGTCAAGCGCCTGACTCGCGCGGAAAACAGCGAGGATATGAGCGCCGGCGTTAACGAGGTTATAAAGGTCTATGTGGCCCAGTTCCGCAAGATAACTGAGGGCGACAAGATGGCGGGACGCCACGGCAATAAGGGTGTCGTGTCCAGAATTCTGCCGGAGGAGGACATGCCTTATCTCTCTGACGGTACGCCGGTCGACGTGGTTCTGAACCCGCTGGGTGTGCCGTCGCGAATGAATTTGGGACAGGTTTTAGAGACTATAACCGGGTTTGTCGCTCATCACAACAACTGGAAAGTATCGACACCGGTTTTTATGGCGGCGCATGAGGATGAGATCTTGTCCCATCTCGACAATGTCAGGAGGGACAAGTACCCCGATCTGACCAGAGACTGTAAGATAACGCTGTACGACGGCAGAACGGGTCTTCGGATGGACGGTAAGGTGACGGTTGGCATAATGTACATGCTCAAACTGATACACCTTGTCGACGACAAGATACACGCGCGCTCGATCGGCCCGTACAGCCTCATAACCCAGCAGCCTCTCGGAGGAAAGACTCAGTTCGGAGGGCAGCGCTTCGGAGAGATGGAGGTATGGGCTCTGGAGGGCTACGGGGCAGCGCATATGCTTCAGGAGATGCTTACAGTCAAGTCGGACGATATACACGGCAGGCTGAGAACTTACGAGCGAATAGTGAAGGGGCAGAATCTGATAAAGCCGGGCGTGCCTGAGAGCTTCAGGGTGCTCATAAAAGAACTTCACGGGCTGGGACTGGATGTCGAGATCAAATACAGCGACGGGACTTTTGGCGAACTTATCATGGGAGACGAGGACATATCCGGTCATCGCATGGCCTCCCTCCGTCCGGACGCCTCAGTCGATCGCGAGGGCGATTCTGATGACGGTTTATTTGATTCAAAGGAGCGTCCGGATATCTTTGGCATGTCGACTGAGTACAGCGGTCTCGATCTGACGGTTGTAAATCCGGAAACACAGGATAAGTCGGCCGGACTGTTCTCGTCGGATGACGATTTATTTGAAAAAAATGAATTAGAGGAGGGTGATGAGTGATGGCTGAAAATAGATATATTTCAGGCGTGCGTATGAAACTCTCCTCTCCTGAGAGAGTCCGAGAGCTCTCGAGCGGGGAGGTCAAAAAGCCGGAGACCATAAATTATAGAACGCTCCGCCCTGAGAAGGATGGACTCTTTTGTGAGCGTATATTTGGTCCCACTCGCAGCTTCGAGTGTGCTTGCGGAAAATACAAGCGCAGTGGGCCGAAATTCAGAGGAGTCGTCTGTGACCGATGTGGTGTGGAGGTTACCGATAACAGGGTTAGACGCGAGCGCATGGGGCACATCGAGCTTGCGGCGCCTGTGGTACATATTTGGTATCTGAGGGGAATACCAAGCCGGCTCAGCCTTCTGCTGGGCACTTCAACCAAGGACCTCGAGAAGGTTGTCTACTTCGCGCCAACCCGCAAGAGGGAGCAGAAATACAAGGTTGTGGCGGACGGCAAGCGTCTCGATCTGGTCAGACGCGGCGATCTCGTAACCTCGGGGGAGGAGCGCATACACAGGCACTACGACCCGAAATTCAAGGCTGAAGAGGCTTATCGCATCACCAAGGTTGACGATATTCCGGTGGATATTGGAGACATCATCAGCGCTTCCCAGGCCAAGCGCGTCAGGGACGATTTTGGCGAGGGACTATTTCAGGTGGAGAAGGCGTTTAGAGTCGTTCACGAGGATTCAGACAATATCGGCGAGGTCTTTCCGGAGTCGCAGATTGACAGAATGAGGGAGTTCATGCCGGCGGCGGAATTCGCGCCTGTCAACATGCAGAATCAGGATTCGTACTTTGTCACGTCCGTGGTCCATCTGCCATTTGGCAAGGGAGATGTGGTCTCTGAGAGCGAGTACTGGCTCTATCATCAGAAATATCCCGGAAGATTCACAGTACAGCCGGAGACGGAGACTGTGGAGGACCCATGCTCGATAGTGATTGACGGAGGGGACTCGCCATTTCAGCGCGCGGACATAATACTGGAGCGCGAGGAGAAGCTATGCTCGGCCTATGACAAGGGATTTTCAGGGGGTATCGGCGCGGAGGGCGTATATTCGCTTCTTCAGAGGGTGGACCTTTCTGATCTGGTCAGCACTCTTCGCGAGGAGATAGCTGAGAGCTCCGGTCAAAAAAAACGTAAGCTGGTGAAGCGGCTCCAGATAGCTGAGGATTTTCGAAAGAGCTCCAGCAAGCCGGAGTGGATGGTTCTGTCCGTACTTCCGGTAATCCCGCCGGATCTTCGCCCTATGGTGCAGCTCGACGGCGGCAGGTTTGCCACCAGCGACCTCAACGATCTGTATCGCAGGGTCATAAACCGCAACAACAGACTCAAGAAGCTGCAGGAACTGAGGGCGCCGGACATTATCATCCGCAACGAAAAACGCATGCTGCAGGAGTCCGTCGATGCTCTCATCGACAACGGCAGGAGGGGCAAGGCGGTCCTTGGCGCCGGCAACAGACCGCTGAAGAGTCTTACTGACCTTCTTCGGGGGAAAAAAGGCAGGTTCCGCCAGAACCTGCTCGGCAAGCGCGTTGACTATTCGGGACGTTCCGTCATAGTGATCGGGCCTAACCTCAAAATATATCAGTGCGGATTGCCCAAGCAGATGGCGCTTGAGCTCTTCAAGCCGTTTGTGATGAACAAGCTTGTCGAGAACGGAATGGCGCCGAATGTAAAGAGCGCGCGTCGTTTCATAGAGCGGGGACGGGACGAAGTTTGGGCGATACTGGAGGGCATCATTAAGGATCATCCGGTTATGCTCAACCGCGCTCCTACTCTTCACCGGCTTGGAATACAGGCTTTTGAGCCTGTGTTGATAGAGGGAAAGGCAATAAGGCTCCATCCTCTGGTCTGCACGGCGTTCAACGCGGACTTCGATGGAGACCAGATGGCGGTCCATGTGCCTCTCTCCATAGAGGCTCAGACGGAGGCGCGCATATTGATGTTGTCCTCGAACAATTTGCTCTCGCCCGCGAGTGGAAAATCGGTTGTGACCCCTACGCAGGACATGCTGCTTGGCATCTATTACCTTACCAGCATGTGGGATGGCAAGAAGGGAGAGGGGATGTACTTCAGGGATGCGGACGACGTCATCTCAGCGTTGGATCACGATCTGGTGCATATAAATTCGAAGATAAAGATTAAAGCGCTGCCTGAGTGGAACGTGCCTCATAGCGAACTTAACGAGCGAGGTTACTTTGAGACCTCGCCCGGCAGGGTTATATTCAATACCTCCCTGCCCGAAGAGCTGCGCTATATAAACCGTTCCATCACCAAAAAGGACTTGAGCGCTCTGCTCGATGATACGTATGATCGCATAGGGCAGCATGCAATGGTTGGTATGCTCGATTCGATCAAGGTTCTTGGGTACAGGTGGTCCACCAGGAGCGGGATCAGCCTTGGCATTCACGACATCACCGTTCCCGTCGAGAAGAAGGAGATCGTCGATTACTCTCTGGAAAAAGAAGTTGACCTCTCTGAGCAGCATGAGATGGGGCTTTTGGACGACGAAGAGTACATGAGGGAGAAGGATTTTATCTGGTCCGACGCCGGCAGAAGAATAGCTGACAGCATAATGGATCACATGGAGAGGTCAAACCCTCTTCGCATGATGGTCGATTCCGGCGCGCGAGGCACACGCGGACAGGTTGCTCAGATGGCAGGCATTCGCGGTCTTATGGCGGATCCATCAGGACGCATCATTGACTATCCGATTGTGGCCAACTTCCGTGAGGGACTCAACATGCTCCAGTACTTCATATCCACTCACGGAGCGAGAAAGGGCCTCGCGGATACCGCCCTTCGCACGGCGAAGTCCGGATATCTCACTCGAAGACTGGTCGATGTTGCCCAGGATCTTATTATCACTGAGGACGACTGCTGCACAAAGCAGGGGATAGAGGTTCGTCCGCTCATGGCGGAAGACAAGGTCATAATCTCTCTCGCGGAGCGTCTGACTGGCAGAATTCTGCTGAACGATCTGCATAATCCTGAAACGGGCGAGAAATTACTCGGTGAAGGCGAGGAGATATCCGCAAAAATGGCCGCCAGGATAGAGGAGCTCGGCGTCAAATCCGTGTGGGTCAGGAGTCCTCTGACGTGTGGCCTGCGGCATGGGATCTGCCGCACATGCTACGGCAGAGACCTCGCAACCAGAAAGAAGATAGCCGTCGGAGAGGCGGTTGGAGTCGTGGCCGCTCAGTCGATTGGAGAACCGGGAACTCAACTTACGATGAGAACTTTTCATACCGGTGGAGTACGCCAGTTCACCGGGGAGGATATCACTCAGGGTTTGCCGAGGATAGAGCAGCTGTTTGAGGTTCGCAGACCGAAAAAAGTTGCCATGCTTGCAGACCGCGATGGGGTGATAATGGAGATTCGCGAGACTGAGGGCAAGCGCAAGATTATAGTGGAGACGGACAGCAGAGATGGAGCTGAGGAGAGAATTGCCTGGAATGTTCCCGCAGTGCAGAGTCTCAAATCTGATATACAGGTTGGAACTCATGTCAGAGCAGGACAGGAGTTAACCGAGGGTTATAAGGATCCTCAGCAGCTTCTCGAGGTCGAGGGTCTGGAGGAGGTACAACGTTATCTTCTGGACGGAATTCAGGAAGTGTACAGGACGCAGGGCGTCTCCATAAACGACAAGCACATTGAAACAATCCTGCGCAAGGTTGCCCCTGTCAACAGAGTCAGGGTTGCTGAGGAGGGCGACAGCGCATTCGTGGCAGGTGAACTGGTTTGGCGGGAAGACTTCAATGATGAGGTTGCCTCCATTAAACATGACAACGAGATTTACTCGAAAGAGGCGGTCGAATTCCTCTCAGGACATGTTCTTCTCGATGTAATGGGCAACGGAGTCGCGGATATAGCGAACAAATATCGAGGCTCCAATCTGACAGATGCTATTGTTATGGATATATTGACCCCAGGGCGCGCTATAACAGAGATAATTGTCCAGGACGATGGAGAGTCACTTCGCGTTGTTGTGGGAGAGGCGGCATTTCGACACATGCTGGAATCTCTGCTTCTTATAGAGGATTTCGTGGAGAATGACGAGGTAGTGGCCTCTGCCGGCACAACTCTCACAGCCTCTGACCTTCTCTCGTTTGTGAAGCTCAAGCCAAGGCCGGTTATGGTTTGCGATACAGAAGCTCTCGATTCGATGGAGGAGAGTAAGTATCTGGCGGAGGATATAGTCGTGGATGGCGAGATAATAGCGCATCGCGACAGCATCCTCACCAGGGAAGTCCTTGGGGTTATGCGCGATTGCTTCGTCAAAACTGTGAAGGTATGGAAGTCGACAGAACTGATCAATATACAGGACGCGATGCACCATATACTCATTGACCATTATTTCTGCAAACCATTGACTCAGGCTATAGGCCGGGATGGGAACGCGTTGGAGTCAGTGCCTGTGATGGTGGATGGAGGGATAGTGAGGGGGCTTGTAGAGGGCTCCATAGTTGCTGTTGACCTCGATGGCTCTATCCTCACGCATGAAAAGCTGATTCAGCAGGTGCTGAAGGAAAAGGCTTATGGCAAGATACTTCTGGAGAGTGTGCTTGACTCTGAAGGACACATCGTTGCGGATGCAGGCTGTGAGATAAATCAGGATACCATCTCTCGTATTGTCGAAGCTCACCCTGCTCATGTGATAGTTAGGGTTCAATCGGCTCCCACAGAGGTGAAGAGAATAATTCAGCGTGTTTCCTTCATTCATAGGTTGAGGGAGATTCCGGAGAGCCGTCCGGTTGTGCACGGAGTGACCAAGGCGGCGCTCGCCACCGATAGCTTCCTCTCCGCCGCGTCGTTCCAGCAGACAGCTCAAATTTTATCTGCCGCAGCAGTCAGGGGAGAGGTCGACGAGCTCCAGGGGCTGAAGGAAAATGTTATCATCGGGTTACTTATTCCCGCAGGCACTGGAATCGAGCGATATGCCAAGGTCAGCGTGGCTGAAAAACCAAAGGAGTTTGAGGAGACGCCGGATACCGAATCAAGCGCTGATGCGCAGATACCTCAAGCGTGATAACAGCTGAATAAAAAATCTCGGAGAGCTTCCTGAAAGCTCTCCGTTTTTTTGTGCCGCCGCGCCGTGAGTCATACTTTTTGTCTGCTATGGAATGTTTCGATAGCGGACCTATTGCCCTTGTCGGCTTCTTTGTCAGGGAATGGCACTATGTTTGTTAATACCTGAATTTCAAGGGCTTTTAATATCTTCATAACAGTCCCTATTCGCGGGTCTGTCTCACCTGATAAAGCTGCGTAAAGAACCGAACGGGATAGCCCGGTTTCGCGCGACAGCGCAGACCAGCCTTTAGCCTCCGCTGCCTTGCGCAGAGCAAATAAAAGATAGTGTATATCATTTGTTTCCGTATATTCCTGAAAGCGCGCGTTCAAGTCTGATTTGAGATGTGTTTGCTTGACACCAACTTCGATATTGGTATTATTTGTTACAGTCATATCGATGATGAACGCAAAATTTTGATGAGCCAAAAAGATGATTGATATGCAACGCATTGGATGGGGTGAGCGCATATGAAGCTCTGTTTGATGAGACATGGAGACGCAATGAGTGCTATTAACGACTCGATCAGACCCCTTTCGGATAGAGGTCTGATCGAGTCGGAGGCAGCCGGCGTCTTTTTGCGTAAAATAGACGAGGTCCCGGATGTCATAATATACAGCACACTGCTGCGGAGTAAACTCACCGCTGAATGTGTCGCGGCATCTTCTGGCGCTGGTGATGTACTGGAGCAGTGGAGAGGGCTCGAACCATATGATTCGCCCGACTGTTTCCTGTCCGATTTACAACTAACGTTTGGCGCCTCCGAACGCAATATATTGATAGTTGGGCATCAACCTTTTATATCTGAATTTGCCTCACTGCTGCTGAGCAGATCCGGGTTGGATGTCTCACTGAAATTCACGACTGGTTCTCTCTGTGGATTGAAGAGTGAGGGACTGGGCAAATTTTGGACTCTGCGTTTTCATATTACGTCGAAACATCTGCTTGGGCTTATTTAATATCAACTGGGTGACCGGGCAAAAAAACGCGCCGAATTTGATTTCATCGCCCAGTCTCCGCAAAAAGAGGCGTCCACAGGCGGCTTGACGTGACACGTGAGCGATAGTACATGGCAAAATGCATATCATAGCAAGCTATATGATGCTTTAACATCTCTATAACATTCTTCTCGAAATCGATCACATTCGCCAGCGTGGCGCCATTCTCCAAATATCTTGCCCTAAACCTGTGTAATGTGACGATGTATTTTTTATGATGCGATTTATGCAGGTACGCATCTGGAAAATCAAGAGCCTCGTGAAGATTTTCCTCCATACTAAAATTTTTTTTGACAAACTCCTCGAGGTTATCAAGCATCTGCAGCACTTTGCGCTGTTCGTGACGAATATTTGCCAAATCATCCAATTGTGTAAAAATATCTATGTTTCGCTTATCCACACTCTCTATGCCAGTTTCCAATGATTTATTCCATAACAAAACGAACCCCTCCTTTACAGGATAAAATACTATCAGGAGAGGTATCGGTTAAAGAGGGTATTAAACACTAAACTAGTCTAAGTGAATACTCAGAAGGGCCCAGAACTAAGTGTTTAACAGGTGAGATTTTTATCCGGTGTTCCGTGCTCTTAGTATGGGCTGGGAGGATGACGCGCTCTCCACAGCCCATACCGCAGTATTCATCACATAGACAGGGACAAAAGATTTCTGTAGATCGGGTATGGCCAGATATCAGCGGAGATCAGAAGCTCCACCTCGTCGCACTTTTTCCTGACGTCGCGCATCAACGGTACGACCTCGTTAACTATAACATCAGCGCGCTCTCTCGTCGACAGTTCACCGAGATGGGCTTTGGTCTTGGCCAGTTTGTCTGCGTCCTTCAGCAATTCTGCC
The DNA here is from genome assembly GCA_031273805.1 of Synergistaceae bacterium. Classification (GTDB taxonomy): domain Bacteria; phylum Synergistota; class Synergistia; order Synergistales; family Synergistaceae; genus JAIRKI01. The sequence goes on from JAISRE010000025.1 coordinate 28,106, forward strand.
TTGGCTCGTCCAAGGGTTTTGATGAATTCCTTCCAGTCCTTTCCCTCCGGGAAATCCTCGCCGTCAAGAGCCGAGAGCGAGCTCTTCTCCAGCACCATCTGCTTGGATATCGCCGGCAAAACTCCCTCGTAAAGCATATCGAACATGAGCGCCAGCTCCACCTCTATAGCTGTGCAGAACGACTCCATGCGAATGTCGTGAATACCCTCTATCTCGATCTTTTTGTATACTCCGAGATCCTCCAGCAACTCTATGTTGCTTGGTTCCAGCATGAGATCTATAGCCTCCGGGGTGGTTTTGGATCTGATAAGCCCTCTCTTGTCCGCTTCCGCTCTCCACTCAGGCGTATAAGCGTCGCCCTCGAAAAGTATGTTCTCGGACTGCTTCATGACGTCGACGATTACCTCCAGCGCCGCGTCAAGCGGGTCAACGGATTTTTCGACCAGGGCTTCCATCATCTCTGTTACCTTCTTGATGCCCCAGCTCCATATCGACGCAAGAGCGGTGACCGGAAGCGCAAGCGCCTGAGATGCTCCTGGGACGCGGAACTCAAACTTATCGCCGGTGAACGCGACAGGTGACGTTCTGTTGCGGTCGCTGTCGTGAGCGTTTATCTGCGCGAGTTTTGCCAGGCCTAAATCGATAGCCGGTTTCTTCTTGAACTCGGCGGAGCCGTGCTGAATCTCCTTGAACATGTCAGTCAGCGCCGCTCCCAGGTAAACGCTGAGTATTGCGGGAGGCGCCTCGTGACCTCCGAGACGGTACATGTTGCCCGCTGTCGCGTTGACCGAGTGCAGCAGGGTGAAGTGCTTGGAGACACCATACACGCAGGACGCGAGGAACGTCAGGAACACTATATTCTTTCTGTAATTCGTGGAGGGCTTCAGAAGGTTGCGGCCCTCACTGTCCATCAGTGAGAAGTTGACGTGCTTGCCGCTGCCGTTCATGTGATCGAACGGCTTTTCGTGGAAGAGAAGCCTAAGCTCGTGCTTGCGCGCGAGTTTCCTCATTGTCTCCATTATCATCTGGTTCTGGTCGCAGGCTATATTAGCCTCCGCGAAGAGCGGCGCAAACTCGAACTGGCAGCGAGCCACCTCGTTGTGACGCGTCGCTATAGCGATGCCCAGCCTGGAGAGATCGCGCTCCACATCCTCCATGTACGCCAGCACCCTCGATGGGATTGCGCCGAAGTAATGGTGGTCGAGTTTCTGGTCCTTGGCCGGTTGAGCGCCGATCAGCGTCCTGCCGCAGAAGCGGATATCCGGACGCTGCTGTGCCCTCGGCCTGTCCAGCAGGAAGTACTCCTGCTCAGCTCCGACGGTAAGGCGGACATACTTCACGCCTCTTTGGCCAAATAGGCGGAGCAGTTTGAGCGACTGGGTCTCTATCGAGTCCAGCGCGCGCAGCAATCCGGTCTTGAGATCGAGGGGGGTTCCATCGAAGGATAAGAACACGGATGGTATGCAAAGAGTTCCGCCCTTTGGGCTCTTTACAATAAATGCGTTGCTGCTCATGTCCCAAGCGCTGTAGCCCCTTGCCTCAAAGGTGGAGCGTCTGCCGGCGGACGGGAAGGAGGACGCGTCGGGCTCGCCCTGTCTCAGGTCCGAACCCTTGAATGTCTCTAGCGGCGCTCCATCGTCAGACGGAAGAGTGAACGCCTGGTGCTTCTCGGCGGTAAGCTCGGTCAACGGGTGGAACCAATGCGTCCAGTGGGTAGCGCCGTTTGCAATGGCCCAATCCTTCATCGCCATAGCCACTATGTCTGCATCCGACTGATCGAGCGGTTTTCTGCCGGCCATAGCCTCCTCCAGGTTGCCGAACACATTCTTGGGGAGGTGATCCTTCATAGCCCTCCTATCAAATACAAGAGAACCGAAGATATCTCTCACGCGCGGGTATTGTTTCTCAGTACAGGTAACGCCAGTGGAATTTGCTCCCATTTGTTTTCCCCTCCTCAAAATAGACAATGATTAACACTGTATTTCACTATTGATAAACAAAAAACCTTGCATAAATTAATAATATCTTGGACTTTTGCAGGGTATCACGATATTTAAGCAAAATCAAGTGGTTTTTAAAATTTTTGCCGTTTACAGATTACTCCTCACATCGCGCAAGATTATTTTCCTTATTTCGTGCAGCGGCAGATTTTTTTCTCGCGCTATTTCGAGTAAATCATCATACTCCGGGGTACATCTGAGCGTTTTCCCGTCGAGCGACACGCTTTTGAATCGGACATCTCCGCATGATGTGTGAAGCTCCTCGATGTTTCTCCAGAGAGTGTAGCGATCTGTTTCGACCACCCTGACTCCGATTGTCGTCGTCTCTTTCAGGATAATCTCCGCAACTCTCTCCTCATCTCCTCTTTTAGTCAGACAACAGAGTTTCACGGCCGGACGGCCTTTTTTCATCAATATATTCTCACACCATACGTCAAGCGCGCCTCCGTCAAGAAGTCTCTCCATCACCAGACCGAAGTCCTGCGGATTCATGTCGTCTATGTTGGACGCCAGCAGTGATACCTCGTCACGCGCAAAGCGGACTTTGCCCTCGTCTATCTCTGATGGCTCGTATAGAATTGCGCGAAGTGCGTTAGGCAAATTCGGCGTATCCCTTCCTCCCAGACCGGTTCCGATGCACATTATTCTGCCGCAGGGAAGCGGACGAAATCCATCACTTCCCACTAAAATCCTGATCAACAGCGCCCCGGTAGGGGTGGTCCTCTCAACCGGCTCACCGGCTGAATATATCTCCATGCCCTGGAGGAGCAGGGCTGCTGCCGGCGCCGGGACGGGAAGGATTCCATGCGCGCATCTGACCGTGCCCGAGCCCACGTTTACAGGGGACGAGCGCAGACGCGGCCATCCCAGACTCTCCATAATCAGCATAGCGCCTATGATGTCGACTATCGAGTCCACGGCGCCAATCTCATGGAAGCACACCTCCTCAGGAGAGATGCCGTGCACGCGCCCCTCTGTTTCCGCAAGCAGAGTGAAAGCTGAGAGAGCGCGTTCTCTGACCTCGCGGGATATGTCGCTCTTCCGCAGGATCTCGCTGATATCCGACAAATTCCTGTGGTGACGCGCGCCGTGTTCCGCGTGTTCGCTCTCACTCTGCCTGCGGGGGTGGACGTCGACCTTGAGTCCCGTTATCGAGGCGCGTTTTCCGCGCGTCACGGACAAATCGTATTCGTCGATCGATATTTTAGCCAGCAGCGAGCCAAGGTCGAAGTTGGGATCGAGTTGCCCTGCTATATCGGTCATAGCCCCAAGAAACATATCGCCGGAGATCCCTGCGATTGCATCCAGGTATATTATTCTTTCTCCTATAAATTTTCCCAAGAACCTCTCCACCTTCAATCGCAAAACTTCAACAGTGTGCCGCCAAACTAGCTCGAAGCCGCGAAATCGGCGATCTCGTTCATGTACTTTGGAATATCTATTCCCTGCGGGCAGTGTTCCACGCACACTTCACACGCGGTGCAGTTATGAGCCTGCTCCGACGAAGTCAGCGAGCGGTAGGTGTTGCCGAACACTATCCGCGCCAATCCCGGAATACTGGCAAGAGATACGCGGTAGTGATTAAAGATCTCAAATACTCGCGGAATGTCGACGCCTGACGGACAATCCATGCAGTAACGGCAGCCGGTGCATGGGATCGCGCCCGAAGCGCGGTAGATGGCGATAGCCTCTTTAAGCACATTCCTCTCTTCGTCGGAAAGCGGTTTGAATCCTGTCATTGTATCGATGTTGTCCTCCAACTGGTCCGGTGAGGTCATTCCGCTCAGAACCGTCAATACGCCGGGAAGATCAGCCGCGTATCGAATGGCCCATGACGCAAGGCTTGCCTCCGGGTTGGCACGTTTTAGGACTGAGGCGGCCTCAGGAGTGAGAGACGCCAGCGCGCCGCCGCGCACCGGTTCCATGACCACCACGGGAATACCGCGCTCAGTCAAAATTTCGTACTGACGCTTTGAGCCGAGCGTATCCCAATCAATGTAATTGATCTGTATCTGCACGAAATCCCACTCATCATAATCATTCAATACGCGCGTCATCTGCTCGGTCGTATCGTGTATGGAAAATCCAAGACGCCTTATAGCGCCCTCTTCCTTCTTCTTGTGAAGGAACTCGTAAATGCGGTATTTGACGGCTGGCTCGTAATTGTCGGTGCACAGATTATGCATCAGATAAAAGTCAAAATAGTCAACATGGCATTTTTTCATCTGTTGGTTGAAGATATCTTCCGCTCTCGCAGCTGAATCCACCACCCACGGAGGCATTTTGGTGGCGAGGCAATACTTGTCTCGAGGATATTTTGACAGAGCCTCGCCCGCGAAAACCTCGCTCTTATTCTCGTGATAGATCCACGCGGTGTCAAAATAATTTATCCCGGCATCCAGAGCCCTTCCGACCATTCGTTCAGCCGTTGGGTAATCTATATCGGCGGTGACTCCGTTAAGTATAGGCAGCCGCATAAGCCCAAAACCCAAAAGAGAAATTTTCCGCCCTACACTTGCGAAAAAACGTTTTTCCATATTGCCGTCACTCATGCTTTACACCACCTTATCATCAAATGAAGCGATCTCCCGGCAAACCAAAAATATCTGATAAGCGACACGCCCTATACCCCGCTTAATATACGGGATATATCCCGCGTATACTTGTTAAACTTCATAGCAATATTAAATAATTGTAGCACAACACCACTTTATAATAAAATAACTGAGGAAATAAAGTTGGCAGTATGCAGAAAGTATGTCAAATTTCCAGCTTCCCCGCCGACATCCGACTTTTGCTTAGTAATATGATATGATCTTTGTTTCATGCTGACTGTCTCTAAAATGAAGGAGTTGGTATATAATCTTGATATGAATGGGAAAAATAAATTCCAGGTGGTGAAGTGATGTGCTTGAGAAGATAGATCTGTCGCGCAAGCTGGACAAGGACGAGTACAAGAAGGTCGCGCCTCCTCTGCGTGAGAAGCTGGGAGAGTTGCAGAGGCAGGCTCGCGCAGCGAATGTGCCTGTGATTATCGTATTCGAGGGGTGGGAGGCATCGGGCAAGGGAACGCTTATGAACGAGCTGATACTGCCGCTTGACCCGCGCGGTTTCAGAGTTCACTACATACACTCCGAGAACGAGGACAACCAGAACGCGTATTGGCCCCCTATGAGGCGATTCTGGGATATCACTCCTCCGCGAGGACGCATTGGCATATTCAGTCACAGCTGGTACAGATCCTCGCTGGACGACGTTGGACTTTCGCCTGCGAAGGCACATGAAGCGTACGAGGATATATCGTCATTTGAACGTCAGCTTGCGCAGGACGGATGCGTGATCATAAAATTTTTCCTGCACATATCCAAAAAGGAGCAGAAACTCCGTCTGAAAAAAATGGACTCAGACAGCTCGTCAACCTGGAGGGTCAACGAGAAGGAATGGCGTGAAAACGAAAACTACGACGCCAAAGCCAAGAAAATCGACGAGATGATCCAGTATACGGACAAGTCATACGCGCCGTGGACCCTGGTCGAATCTCACGACAAACGACACGCCACAGTCAAGATACTCGCCACTGTGGCAAGTATGATAGAAAAAAAGATGGAAGAAATCGAGTCTCACAGCTTGGATGAGCGTTCCCAGGAGACAGGTGAGACACTTGAAGTATTGGACAGGATATCAGGGCTTGCGGGATCCACCCTCGCGCCATCTGTTTTGAAAAATCTCGACCTGAAAAAGAAATTGAGTCAGGCCGAATACGACGCGAAACTGCCAAAGCTCCAGAACCGGCTCCGCGAGCTGCAATATCAGCTGTATAAGGTTCGCAGGCCGATGGTAATCGCTTTCGAGGGGATGGATGCAGCGGGCAAAGGAGGGTGCATCAAGCGTCTGACCCAAAAGCTGGACCCGAGGGGCTATCAGGTTTCTCCGACCGCCTCTCCGAACGATTGGGAAAGGGCTCATCACTATCTTTGGAGATTTTGGACCGCATTCCCGAAGGCTGGACATATAGGCATCTACGATAGAAGCTGGTATGGCCGCGTGCTTGTCGAGCGCGTGGAGGGTTTTGCCCTTGAGAGCGAGTGGCGCAGGGCATATGGAGAGATAAACGAGATGGAGGCGCAGTGGTCTCGATACGGCGCTATAATCGTGAAATTCTGGTTGCATGTGGACGAAGAGGAGCAGATGTCACGCTTTAAGGAGCGCCAGGAAATCCCCGAGAAGAACTGGAAAATAACCGATGAAGATTGGCGGAATCGCGAGAAGTGGCCGCTCTATGAGGAGTCCGCTGAGGAGATGATGTTGCGCACGAGTACGACATACGCTCCTTGGACGATCGTAGAAGCAAATGATAAGTTCTACGCCAGAATCAAGGTTCTGAAGTGCGCCGTAAGCGCGGCAGAAAACTCGCTTCACAAGTAACCCGTGAGGAGACAGCCGTTTATCTGGGCGACTCTGAGTTTTTTTATGCGCCTGTGCAATAAATTGTCTCACGACCACGCGCTGAAACTGGGAGATTTCATGGGGCAGATGGTGAAAAAATTTTCTCCGCACAGAACCACGAAGGCGCGCGCGCGATGTTCGAGGATGCTTGGAGTGAAGGGACCGGAGGCCGGGAGAATAATTTCGCAGGTGTACTCACACTTCGGCAGAGCGTTGGTGGAGTTTATCAGGCTGCCGAAGATGTGTGGGCGTCTTGACGAGATAGTGACCGTGAAGGGTGAGGAAAATCTCAAATACGCGCTCAGTCTTGGCCGAGGGGTCATCATTCTTTCGGCTCATATTGGCTGTTGGGAGTACGCGGCGGCGCTCGTCGCCAAACACGGCATTCCGATAAATGTAATAGGCGCGGACCAGCGGGATGACAGGATAACGAACACAATAGCCAGTCTGAGAGAGCAGGCCGGAGTGAAGCCGATAGGCAAGGGCATCGACCTGAGAGGAGCTGTCAACTGCCTCCGCAAGGGGGAGGTCCTGGCGGTGCTTTTGGACCAGGACGCTAGGGACGCGGGCGTCATATCGCCGTTTTTGGGTTCTCCGGCCAGCACCCCTGTCGGACCGATAAAGCTGGCTCAGAAATTTGGCAGCCCAGTGGTGCCGGTGCACATAGTCAGGGAACCTGACGGTATTCACATGATTATGACCGTGGAGCCGCCTCTGGAGGGTAGATGCGGCCGCCCATTCGGCGAGGATATCCAGCACGCGGTGGACAGCTGCAACGAGGTTATATCGAGATGGATACGGGAGACCCCTGGACAGTGGCTATGGCTGTATCCAAGATGGGCATCGACGCTGAATGACCTGTGAAATCGATGACGTGCTGCGGCATTGATCCTGGCAGTGAAAAATTCGGTATGGCTATCGGGAGCGCGGAAGAACTCATGTTTTCCGCAATTATTCCATACGAGAAAGTTGATCTGGCTGTAAGGTGTGTGGCGTCAGGAGATATGCGCGGCATTGCCGAGTGGCGCGTCGAGGGCGACCTTCCTCCGGCTGGAGCGGCGCGTTTGGTGTATCTCGGCGGCGGCACAGGACATCGTCCGTATTTGGAACGTCTGACGATGGCGAAAGTAGAGTGTATAATTGTAGACGAATATAAAACAACGCTCGAAGGGAGGGAGCTTTACTGGAAGCTTCATCCCCCTGCGTTGCTGATGCGGATAATTCCTCTTTCACTGAGGGTTCCAGGGCGTCCTGTGGATGATTTGGCAGCATGGGCCATTCTAAAAAGGGGCTTGAATTCCCAAAATAGGTATTAATGAATAGAATTTTTGTCTGAGTGATATTCTAGCATTTTCACAGCGAATGATGTTAAAATAGTTATTACGATTTTTGGCGTATTAGCGCTCAAAAGTCATAGTTTAGAGGAGGTGTAGTGAGTAATGTCCTCAAATACAGCCAATTTACTTTCAACTTTGGTGAATTCATATACAGGGGCACTTATCAGCGTCAGCCAAACCGTTGGATTGGATGCGGAATTTCTCAAGACGGAGATAACTCCGGGGGTCAATGCTCCTGGAAGCAGGGTAGCGGCATTGATCGGTATAGTGGGCGGCAGTGTTCACAGTACCGCGTCGCTTATGGCGGATGAAAAGGCTTTTGAGGCGTATGTGTCGGCATTTACAGGCGGAATGATCAAAGCAGACACGGACGACCCCATGTCGATGAGTGTGCTGGGAGAACTTACAAATATGATAAGCGGCCAGGCTCTGATAAAGGCGAACATACCTGGATTGGATATCACCCCGCCGCAGATGTTGTCGGGAGACAATATAAAAGCCATACCGGCAAAAAAATCCGATGTGAAGAGCTTTACACTCCCCTTTAGGGTCAATGACGGTAAATTATTTCTCATACTATCTGTTCACGGCTAGCATTAACTTTGACATCATTATATGGCTGAGGGAGGAGATGCTCCTCTCTCAGTTTTTTTGATGTGTAAGAGGATTGCTGATTTAATAACCCTTGATTAAGTAGAATACGTTATTCCTTAAATCTTAAATTATCCAACGCAAATCAAAATACAACAATAAGCCGAAATTTTCACTATATTCATTACAGTAAATATATTTGTGTTTAGTATAAACTGCATTGTTACGCATTGTATTTTTGCAAAAAAACGCAGATATTTGTTAGTATTTGCACTCTTTCTGGTGCCCGTACTCAGTTTAAGATATCTGTCAGGGCCAATTGTAACGTTTACTATTAAAAGCGTTTGTAAATGGGGTGATCGAAATTATGCCATGCGTCATGGAGCTGAAAGACTACGTGGACCTGGAATATCTTAAGGCGCTTCAAGATTCCTTTTCCGCCGCAGTGGGAATAAGCGTCGCCATAGTCAACCATGAATGTGTGCCGATTACAAAGTCCATCGACTGGGACAAAGATCTCGGCAATATCTGTGTGCAGCGGAACACAGAGGATGGTTGCTGTTCTGTCGTCAGTGATATCACAAATGCTGGTAATAAAAGAGATAAAGGGGGTGTTTTCTTCAACGATGAAAGTGAATTCGTGCTGGCGTCAGTCCCCATAATGGCAAATGACATCTGTATGGGCAGCTGGATCATGGGAAAGCGAATAAAACCGGCGCCGGACGCGGCGGCGTCAGGAGACGCGGACGAAAATCCGAAGGATGGGCCGCGCCGCTCAACTGTTACCCTCGATGCGTTCAAGCGGGCATTCTCGCTGCTTAACGCTATCAATATCTCTCTGGTCAATATGATTGAGTCCGGAAGTCAGCTTAAGGACAGAGAGAAAGAGCTGAACTGCATGATCACTCAGATGGACGGAAATAATAAGATTCTCCGCACATTTCTGAATTCCAGCGTGGTGGCCATGCACGTAACCGACTATTACACCGGTGAGATAATCATGGCAAACCAGCGCTACTGCGACGTGGTTGGATGTACCTTGGAGGAGATGCTGGGCAAAAAGTGCTGGGACGTCAACAACATCGTATCGGAGACGACATTCTGTTCTGACTGTCCCAGGCGTCGTCTGTTGGACGAGAACGGCAAACCGCTTTCTCCCGTCACGTGGACGATCTTCAATGAGAAATTCAAGACATGGATGCAGTGCACGAACCAAGTTATGGAGTGGGGCGGAAGAGGACTTGTGCATATTGTGACCATGATAGACGTCACTAAAGAGATAGAGCTACGCAAAGAGCTTTCAAATATCGCGTTCTATGACTCTCAGACCTCTCTTCCCAACGGACAAAAGCTGATTCAGGATTTTCGCGGACTAACCAAAGATGGCAAGGACCAGAGCCACTCGTGGAACTTGGCGAACGGTTGTTTTTTCTATGAGATGGATACCAAAGCGTCAGGGGCCGCAAGCAGCATAGATATTGTATCCTTCGAGCTGTCCGGGCTCCGCAGTTTCAATGATTCATATGGCAGAGACGCAAGCTGCGACCTTTTAATCACTATATTGGAATGGTGCCGTGAATACGCCTGCATGGACGCCGATCTCTATCGGATAGAGCGGGATGAATTCTGTTTCATGCTGATCGGAGCGGATCAGCACGCCGTCATGGAGATCGCCAGCTACATAAACAACCGTTTTGTAAAACCGTGGTATATCGACGTGAACGGTCAGACTATATCTTACTTTTGCAGCGTCTCCGTCTCTGTTATTTTCGCGACAAGGGAGGGAATTATCCATGACGATATTCTGAGGCTGATAAGCAGCACGCTGGATGCCGCGCGCAAGAACAAGAATATTGTAGTGTACGATGAGGAGATGCATAAACTCGAAAAGGAACATCTGGTGTTCGAGCTCAGCCTGAAAAACTGCGTGAATAACGATATGGCGGGTTTTGAGGTGTATTATCAGCCAATAGTCGAAATTTCATCAGGGACCTGGATAGGCGTGGAGGCTCTGTGCAGATGGACCAGCCCTGAGATGGGCATCGTTTCACCGGTGGAGTTCATACCGAAGGCGGAGAGCATCGGGCTCATATCCGCGATAGGGCTGTGGGTGCTGGAGACGGCAATAAAACAATGCAGTGAATTTGGGCTCCCCTTTATCGATGGTTTTTTCCTGTCGGTCAATATGTCGCCGTTGCAGTTGATGGACGAACGGTTTGCCGAGGACGTTATCAGGATTCTTAAGAGGAACGGTTATCCCGGGAAGTGTCTCAATTTGGAGGTGACCGAGAGCGTGGAGCTGACTTTTAACAGCTTCACCATATCCATAATAGAGCGTCTGCGCGGACACGGGGTGAAGATAGCTCTGGACGACTTCGGCACCGGATACTCCACTTTCAACAACTTGAGGAACCTGCCGCTCAACTTCATCAAGACCGAGTGCGAGTTCGTGAAGTGGGTGGAGCGCGACAACTATATGCGGTACTTCTTCCATATAATTTCAGAGATATCTCACGCGAACAATATGTCGCTAATAGCTGAGGGGATAGAGACTAAAGAGCAGCTCGAAATAATCCAGAGCAACGGAGCCGACTACATTCAGGGCTATTTCTTCAGCAAACCCATGTCGGCGAAGCAACTCTCCGACAAGATAGAGCGCTTCACGCACAGGGGAGAGGAAATTGCGCTAAAGCGGAGTGAGACGGATAATATCGGCAGATGGCTGAATGAGAAGAAATCATGCGTAGTAACCCCAAGCATCTTTAAGCTGCTGAACACGTGCATGTTCTACATAATGTCCGAAATAGGAAAGAGCTCCGGATACTCGATGGCGTTGGAGGCGGTGGCCAGTCACTTCGGGGTCGGCGGGACATTTGTATTTATAAGGCAAAATGATAAATTCAACCTTCTCCACAAGTGGTGTGACGAGAATGCGTTCTCTCCAAAGAAGCTATTTGCGGACGAGGATACGGACAATATTGCGCAAAGCGTATTGACCCTTCTCAGAATGGATAGCGTGACCGCAGTATCCGGCATAGATCAGCTTCCATATGAAATCCATGACACGCTGGCCGAGTTTGGAATTGGTTCCATAGCGATTATGCCGATAAGAAACGGAGATGACATAGACGGTTTCATCGGTTTCTTCGACGCGAACCAGCGCGAATGGTCCCCGGACGAGATTATAATGCTCTGGAATCTGTGCATAATGACGTCAGGCTACGCAAAAATGATAAAGTTCGCTGATTCAGACGCGGTAAATAGCTGCAGAATAAGCGTGATAAAGGACATTATGAACAACGCCGGTTTTAAGGCTCTTGCTGCCGACATTGAGACAAGGGAGATATTGTGGGTCAACGATACTCTGAAGTCCAAGTTCACCGGCAATAATATTCCCAAGGGAATGAAGTGCTATGAGGTGATGTCAGATCGCGAGGATCGATGCCCAATCTGTTTTCTGGACGAGACTGCGGGTGGAGACAAGAGCTGTTCTGTCCCATTTGAATTTAACAACACGCACTGCGGCAGATCGCTTGTCGTGTACGATGGCCTTGTCGAGTGGGAAAACGGCAAAAAAGCTCACATCGAGCTGGTGCTGGACACAACAGAGCACAATATGACCCAGGAGCAGCTCGACTACTTCGCGGCTGTCGATCCGCTGACAGGAACTCTCAACAGAAATGCTCTTTTTGCAAGAATGCGCAGAGCTCTGGCGGAAGCGCTCGCTGAGGGCTCTAAACTTTCGATCGCCTTCGTCAATGTCGACAGGCTCAGGTTCGTAAACGAGAAATATGGACACAGCGCCGGAGATATGGTGCTTAATAATATAGTAAAGGCACTGAGAACTTATATACGCGGGAATGACATACTTGGGAGGGTCTGGGGTGACAAATTCGTCATAGTCTTCCCGTCGTGCGACAAGAATGTGGCCATGCGCCGAATGACGCAGGCAAAAAATCATCTGATAATCAGCAAGATACCTTTGATAGTCGAAAAAATTACGTTCAGCTATGGGATAGTGCAGAACAACGAGCTGTCTTATACCAACGAGAGTCATTACGTGGACGAGCTCCTTAACCTGGCAAATCAGAGGATGATCGACAACAAAAATCTAACCACTCTTTGCAAAAAAGCGGTTTAAGCGCGCTTATTACGAAGAATCGCTGATTTATTGGCGCCTAAAGGGTAAAGATTAAGGCCCCGATGATCTTACGCATCCACAAGCGGTGGGAATTCAATCAGCGCTTCTTGATGCTGTCTCAAAATTGTATATTCATACAATTTGCAGTTGTAAAAGTATGATGTACACTTTTTTATAAGAAAGCCGCAGGAACAAGAGGCGGCTTGTGAGAACGAGAGGTGATGCGATGAGCGACGAATGCATTTACAGCTCGGGGCGTCGCAGCACAGATGGCTACAGCGCCTCGGGCAATTAAATTAAGGATAGTCAGCTAGAAAATTGGTCTTTTTAAAGAGTGCTAAAAATCCTCTCACATCTCCAACGAATCGCTCGAGTCGCCCCGACCGGGCGATTCGCCTTTTTTTATCCTGTAGTGACACTTAAAGAACATCTGATTAACTAGACATTAGGGTATACACCAACAGTCCTTCAAGAATGGAGAAGGAAGATTAAGAGGCTTAAAGACGCCTGTTTATATCATCAACCGGCAGGATTTGCCGGTATAATGAGCTTAATCCCCTATTCAGGGAATGGTTAATTTCTGCCGTTTCTGGTCCCAGCAGGCTC
>JAISRE010000031.1 GCA_031273805.1 Synergistaceae bacterium
TTATTCAGATAATAGCCAGTCAAAGTATCAAAAAAGTCGTAATATTCCTCTTTGACCGGAACCGGCAATTGATCTTCAAAGCATTTCATCAATCTTGTAATGTTATGTACGCGCGGAATATAGCGTATCAGGCCGCCACACCGTGGCAAGGCGCGCCGCTGCTGTGTCGGAGGCGCCGGCAGATATGACGTGGGAGAACTTCAGCGGGTCGTCTGAAATCTTTTTGGTCCTCACGGTCACATCCCCGCGCGGCACGGGTGAAATGTACTCCGCATCCAGCACGGATGGCAGGTAATGCTCCCTCACTCCGTCCGGCGCCGATTCCAGTGCCCAGTCAAAATATACAGTGTGATTCGTATGGCCGTTCAGGTCCAACTCTCCCCACCTGACGCGAAACCTTGTCTTGAAATCAAAATCATCCTTCATCGCGGCGAGCTCGTCCGTGACCGGCTCGCCGGTCGGTTCAGCCGCGCTGAAGTACTCCTCAGTCAACGCCCTGTCCAGGCGAACGGGGCGTCCTCTCTTGAGGTCGACCACAATCCAGGCCGACCACGCATCCGCGACGACGTTCCCGATATCGTCCCTGATTTCGAATACGCGGACTGACATCAGGTTCCTTTGCGGCTCGAACCAGGTGCGAACGCTCAGACTGCGCTTGCCTGGATATAGATGAATCCTCACCCTGTAGCGCCTCAAAACCCACGTCATATCGCGCTTCATCAGATTGCCAACGCCTATATTCACGCTGTCCGCGTGAAGCGCCGCCGCCTCCTGCAAAAACTGAAGCATCAAACCGGTCTTTACCCTATCGTTCATGTCCAGGCCATAATACGGAACGCTGAATACCATTTCGAACATCGAATTATCCTTCCTAACCCCACCAAAATTAGTTTATTTTAAAGACAGTTCATCGATAATGCTCCTTGAACCTCTTATGCTGCGCCAGCCACTGATCCGGCGCCTCTCTGATCATTCCCTCGATCGCCCTGTTTATGAGTAGCGTGATGCCATATATGGTCTCGTCCCGGCTGCCTAAATGTTTCCACTCTATCGGGGCGCCAACTGTGATTTTATGTCTGAATGGGGATATGCGGCGAGAGGAGAGCGGAATCAGAGGTTTTCCGGTCAAGTACGCGAAAATGGCCGCGCCCTTGGAGGTCGAGGTTTCGAGGCCGAAGAGCGGAACCTGTATTCCTTCAACTCCGCCGTGCTGGTCCGGCATTATGCCGAGCAGTTCTCCCCTGCGCAGGACAGATATCGCTCTCGTCATGGGAGCTGTCTTTGGCAGAACCGACACCCCAACCCGAGCGCGCATCTCACTGATTGCGTCGCGCTCCCCGGCGTCGTCGGGCTCGCGCACAATGGCGGTTATTTTATATCCGCTCTGGGCCAGCCACGCCGCCAGCAGCTCCCAATTACCGACGTGGGCGGCAATGATTATCGCCCCTCCCTCGACATCCAGCCCGGAGGCATCGTCGGCCTCCATCCATTTCAGCACCTGGCCTGGATCGCGTTGAAGCGCCATAAACTCGACTCCGACCCATACCAGGTGATCGTACGTACCTCTGAGTATCAGACGCCGTTCCTCCGGCGTTCTGTCCGGGAGAGCTATCTCCAGGTTTCGCGCGGCGATTTTTCTCCTCGGAGATATAAACCTCAGCAGGTGACGCAAAAAACATGAGACGGAACCGGCAAACCACCCGGGCCGCAGCAGTCCCGTCAAAATTTTTACAGCACTCGATTTCAGGGCCACGTCGCTATCTGTTGAATCGTATCAGCCGAAAGTCCTTTTTGCCGACGCGCAGCTGCACGTAGCCTCCCGGCAGCAGGTTATCGGAGGTTATCGCGGCGTTCTCCTCCCTTACGCGCTCCCCATTGACGTATACTCCGCCCTCTTTTATCTTGCGCCTGGCCTCTCCCTTCGAGGATACGCCGCCGGAAGCGACGAGCCCATCCGGCAGGGAGAGCGGCAGGGGAGACGCGATGTCGCTGGTCGGTATCTCTGCGGCCAAGGTGTCGAGCAGAGCGGCGTCAGCCGACTTCACGTCACGCTCGCCGAACAGCACCTCGCTCGCCTCCTTGACTCTCTTTGCCGTATCCGCCCCATGCACGCGGACCGTCATCTCCCACGCTATACCCTTCTGGGCGCCTCTCCCTTCGGGGCGATCCAGGTGGCTCGATATAACCCCGGCGATGTCGTCGAGGCTCGCGTACGAATATATCCTGTAAAGGCGCTCGATGTCGCGATCATCGGTGTTTATCCAGAACTGATAAAACTTGTACGGACTCGTTTTCCTTGGGTCGAGATACACGGCGCCCTCCTCCGACTTCCCGAACTTCTCACCTGAAGCCGCGAGCAGAAGCGAGAACGTTATGCCGTAACCCTGCCCCTCGCTGCGTTTTCTGATCAGGTCTATGCCGCCTATTATGTTGCCCTGCTGATCGTTGCCGCCCATCTGAAGCGTGCAGCCCAGATGGCGATACATGTGATCGAAGTCATAGGCCTGCATCAGAATATAAGAGAGCTCGGTGTACGTGATGCTCTTGTCCGGATCCTCTATGCGGCTTCTGACATATTCCCTGTTGATGAGCGTGTTGACGGGAAAATATTTGCCGGTGTCCCGCAGGAACTCGATGAAGCTTATCTCTGACAGCCAGTCGTGATTATTCACCATGATCGCCGAGTTTGCGCCGCAGTCGAAGTCGAGAAATTTGGCGAGCTGGCCCTTTATGCACTCCACGTTATACGCCACATGCTCACGCGTGAGCAGTTGACGCTCCTTAGTCTTGCCGGATGGGTCTCCTATCAGGCCGGTACCGCCGCCGGCCAGAGCTACAGGGCGATGCCCAAGCCTCTGAAGCCATGCGAGCCCCATTATCGGCACCATATTGCCCACGTGAAGACTGTCAGCGCTCGGGTCAAAACCAACGTAGCCCGTTACTATCTCCCGCTCCATCTTCTGTCCCAGCTCCTCAGGGTGACTGCACCACTCCACGAAGCCCCTCGTCGACATAATCTTATAGAAGTTCTGCGGCATAAAATCTCTCCCTCATGTTCATCAAAAAAAATTGTGATTTATATAATCAATAGTACCACACAGCGCGACCGGATTCCGGGGATTCCCACATCACGAAAACTTTCCCGAGCTTATTCATGATATCCTTTAACATACGGGCGGATTCCTCGTCGACCGGTCCGTCCTCATACTCGTACAGTATCGAATTTATGGCCGGCATCTCCGCAAGAGAGACGCCTAGTTTGGGGATATCGATATACAGCCACGCGACGGCGTTATTTGCCCTCCGCAATAATTGCTTTACCTCCGTATTCTGCTCGACGTCGGAGGCCAGAAGGCCGATTATCGCCTTCTCGTCGTTGCCGGCCGCCAGCACGGTGAAGGGAAGATCCGTCATTCCCCCTCTGGTGTATCCATCAACCGGTTTAGGCTCAGCTCCGACAAACAGCTCCGACCAGAATTTGTCTATCAGTCGAAACGTGGCGGCGCCGCGGCCTGGAATATCGAGCATTATGCCGGGCAGCTCGAACCACAGAAGCTGAGTCCGCCCGCCAAGGGACACAGTCGCCGGACCGGTGAGAATCGTCTGAATTTCGGAGCCCTTCAGCTTGAGCCTTCGCAGCTGATCCGCCAGATACTTTATCGAGCCGGGAAACGCGGAGAGATTTCTGCCGGGATTCGGGAGGTTCACTCCCAGCGACATGATGAGAGGGTCGGGAATGAACACATCCTCCGACGACCAGTCGTATGCCTTAAGCCCGTGCAGAAAAGTCCTTCCTATGATGTTCTCCGCTCCAAAAATTCGCCACTCCGCCTCCCCCGCGTGCTGGTCATCGGAGGTGCGCCAGGCTATTTCGATCTCAGTGGCTTTCCTCTCCAGTGAGTATTCATCGTCCTCCGAGATCATAGAGCTCAATACTCCGCCGTCCGAGAGAAACATCCGTCCCCCCCATTCGCTCTCCACGGTCCACCGCTTCTTCATGCCCTCAGCGGTTCCTGAGCGAACCTCCCTTATTCTGTCGATATCCAGGATAGAATCGGCTATATACACCCACTCGGAGTACACCTCCAGGTAAAGCGGCGAGACTATGTTGTTCGCGCGAATCTGCAGCAGGCCGTCCTCATCGATCAGGTTCATCTCGGGCGACACGAAACAGCTCCGCCACCCGGCGGGCAGATTGCCCGACTTAAATGACTCCAGTTCCTCCCCTGACAGCACAAACGCCCCGTACATTGCAAGCCCATTATCGCGCTCGGTCACAACCAGAGCAGAGGCGTCCGACGAGTCGAACACGGGCAGGAGGGCGGTGACGGGAGAGGCGCCCCCCGGAGATATTGTGGCGCTGTCCGCAAAGAGACGGGAGGCGTATTGAGGGAACTCCCCCCGGAGCGTCGTCAATAATATGAGCGGCGCGGATTCTTCGGCGTATGGCAGAGTTGCAAGCAAATCGAATGGCTCCGGTCGATGCCTGCCGCCGCCTGAGAATAATAATATCACCAGCAGAATCACAACGGCAGAGCACGCGACGGTGTAAAACGCTATCTTTCGGGAGGAATATCCTCTGATCTCACCGCGTGAGGCGATGAGAACATTTAAACGGTTAAAAAAATGAAGATTCATCTCCGGGCTGCTATTTCATATTCTTTGCGGACTGCAGAATGAGTCGGGACGACTCCAGGAGCGGCAGCAGCGTCTCGTAGTTTGAGCGCGTGTTCAGTCCCTCTCTTATGGACTCGGTCTCCGAAGCGATCTCCTGCAATATCGCCAGAGCTGAATCGCGATCCGCGAATTCTCTGGGCTGAGCGGACTTGGGGCGGCTGTGCACGATCACGGAGTCACGGTTGGTGAGGTCGTATGAGACCCCCATGCCGGGAGCGACCGCGTCGTAGCCTAGTTCCCTTATGCCGTTGACCAGAGACTCCGACGATCTCTGTTCACCGTGTGTCACAAAGAACGACGCTCCGTGTCTGAAATTAGACGCCCACGAGAGGAGGTCGCCCTTGTCCCCATGAGCGGAAAATCCTCCCAGCGTGTGCAGAGTCGCGTTCACCGCTATATCCTCCCCGGCGATGCGAAGATTTTTATCGCCGTCAACCAATCTTCGGCCCAGAGTGCCCCTCGCCTGGTAGCCGACAAAGAAAACGTGGCAGTTTGCGTTCCACAAGTTATGTTTCAAATGATGAACGATCCTTCCCCCGGCGCACATGCCGCTGCCGGCCATAACTATGGCGTTGCCCACATCGTTGATTGCCCTGGAGTCATCGACCCCGCTGGTATACGACAGGCCCTCGGGGCTGAACGGGTTGTCTCCCCCTCTCGCGATGTCCTGAATCTCGCGGGACAGAAGAGAGATGTGCTTTTCGTATATCTGAGTCGCCTTTGCTCCCATAGGCGAGTCGAAGTAAATGCGCGGCATTCTCGGGAAATCCTTGTCTCCCTGGAGACGCGTCATCTCGTAAAGAAGCCGCTGGGCCCTGTCAACCACAAACGTGGGTATCAAAATCTTGCCGCCCGACTCGATGGCTCTGGACAGTTCACTCTTGAACTCGGCCCTTGTGTCCTCCAGGTTCTTGTGATATCTGTCGCCGTATGTGGACTCTATGACGACGTAGTCTGCTTCCTCCACTATCGTAGGCGTACGCTCTATGACCGTGTCCCTCGGCCCTATATCCCCGGAGAACACTATCTTGACGGGTTCGCCTGAGGCATGCTTGAGCCATACCTCCACAATCGCCGCTCCCGCTATATGTCCCGCGTCGCGGAAGCGCGCACCGACGCCGGGAATTATCTCCGTCAGCTCGTCGTAGCGTATGTAGCGGAAACGCTTCAGCGTATCCTCAACGTCCTTGTCGCTGTAGAGCGGCTTTACCGGAGGCAGTCCCTTGCGCGAGTTCTTTCTGCTCCGCCACTCCGCCTCCTCCGCCATCAGCCTCACCGTGTCTCTGAGCAGTACGGAGGCCAGATCTATGGTTGGGTCCGTTGTCCATATATCACCTTTGAACCCCTGCCGGACCAGGAGCGGCAGACGACCGCTGTGGTCTATGTGGGCGTGAGTCAGAATTACCGCGCCGAGCGAAGATGGGGCAAACGCGAATCCCTCAGCGTTGCGCCTGTCCGAGTCCAAGCCCTGATGCATGCCACAGTCGACGAGCACCCTATGCCCGTCAGACTCCATAAGGTACGATGAGCCCGTTACCTCCCCGGCGGCCCCTAAAAAAGTTAACCTTGCAGACGACATATCGACTGCTCCTTTCCAAATATCATATTTCTAAAAAATATTGTACTCATAGTTGGAAGGGTATACAAGAGCTATGGGAGAAATCCTCTGATACAGGTTCCCTCACCGCGGAATGATATGATCTTGAGCCGACCGCCGACCAGAATCATGCGCTCCTCCATATTGGAGAGCCCCCTATGCCCCTCTGCCCGAAGTCCGGGGGTGCCGCTCTCATGCATGTCGAAACCGTGCCCGTCGTCCTGAATTGTCAGCTCGATTCCGGCATCGTTATTCTTCACGTCAACCCATATATTGCGCGCCTCTCCGTGCCGTACGGAGTTCGTAATGGCCTCCTGCACAACCCTGAAGAAGGCCAGGGTAACTGAATCGGGCAGCTTCAGATCCTCGTCGACGCCGAGGAATATCCTCACTCCATACTGCATCGACTGGCGCTCGGTGAGCTCTGTGAGGGACTGAGCGAGGCCAAGTTCAAGCCACGGCGGATTCAGAAAGTCGCACAACGCCCGCATCTCCTTGACGCTGGTGAGGGCTATCTTTTCCGCTATATCCAGCTCGCGGGCGGTATCCTCTTCCGTATTGCCCTGAAGCCTCGCTAAGTGCAGCCGCTGAATGAGGGCTGTCACATCCTGAAGAGGCCCGTCGTGTATATCTCGTGATATTTTGGTTCGTTCGTCCTCTTGAACGTTGACCATGTCGTTCATGAAGGTTCTGTTAGCCGACTGAGTCGCCATAACCGAGCGCGAGACGTTGACGAGCGTGTCGTGCATTTGTTCTATTTCATGTATCGCGTTGAGAGGCTCGTCGTTCATGAGGTCGAATCCCCACTTGACGGAGGATATCTCATGTTCGAGCCGGATGATCGGATGTATCACGCTGCGCCACAGATGCCATATGGAGAGAGCGCTCCACAGCGCGGCAAAAGCCATTAAAACGGGCCATATATATATCGCTATCGCGGCGGCTCCAGGCATGTCGCTCCACGATATCGCGCCGACAACAAAATATTTCCCCCCGGACGACGGGAATGAGGTGACGGTGAAGCGCTCCTTTTTGGAGTCGTACACTTCCTTGGCCATCCCCACAGGCAGCTTATCGCCGAAGTTCTCCAGGAGATCTCCCAGTTTGTTGCTGCCGTTCGAGATGTAAATGACAGACCTGTTATAGTCCAGCACCGCTATATAGGCAGGGAAACGCCGAAACAGCGTAAAGTTTGTGGATAGCTCCTTCTGCCATTTATATATCTCGTGTGACAACACATCGTCACGAGCCGAAATATATCCGCCCTTTTCTATGTTTACAGCTATGTTTTCCGTAAAATTTTCCACATATGATCGAGCAAGTATCTCTATATTCTGCTGCGAATAAATTAAGTCAATTGCCGCAAATAAAAAAATCACTATCGGCGGCAAAAAGACCGACCAAGCCAAGTAAAAAAGCCGGCTTTTTCGTCTCAAACAGAAACGCCTCCAATCGCCGGCTGGTCTGCGTCAAGAGACTGATAATCCTTCAGGCCAGTCTAATCCAGAAGTTCCTCCAGCATCACCACGCCATATTTAAGGGCCAGCAGCATGGACTCCGTCTTGTTGCGCGCTCCCAGCTTATCGTAAATTGACGCCAAATGAGTCTGAACCGTACGTTCGCTTATGAAGAGCTGAGACGCTATCTCCTTGCCGGAAAACCCCTTTGCCGCCAGAAGAAGGACCTCTCGCTCGCGGGCGGATATCGGTTCAGGGGACATGTTCTCCCCCTCTTCGACGGTGTTGGCGACCTCGCTGTCGAGATAGAGACCTCCCCTCGCCACGATGCGAATCGCGCGAGACAGCGTGTCGGCCGTCGACGACTTGAGCACATATCCGCGCGCCCCGGCGCGAAGCGATGAGAGGACATACTGCTGCGCGTCGTAACTTGTCAGCATCAGCGATACGACGGGCAAACCCTCCTCCTTAATCTTGCGGGTGATGGAAACTCCGTCCAGGCCGGGCATACGAATATCGAGCAGTGCAACCTGAGGCCTGAGATCCTTGATGCCGTTCCATGCGGCTTCACCATCGGCGTATTCTCCCACTACGTTGAAATCCTGCTCCTTGGAAAGATACGCCAAAAGCCCCGCCCGAGTCAACGGATGATCATCTGCCAGAATCAAGTTTATTGACATAAATATACCTCCTTAGGATATATAAAACGCCCCTCTGCAACGACGAATCATCATTTTTAGACCCTAACTAAAATCCAGAATCTTACGTAATCATGCAAGGTTTCGGGTTTAGTTGCATCAGCAGTACAGCGTATCTAAAAAGGTTGTCAATACGTAGTCGAGCGTTCAATACTTATTTTTTATCCCCGACGTGCCGTTTGAGGTTTTAGGAACCAAGGCCAATTTCCCTCTCCACAGGCTTGAGAGCCTCTATCGTGTTCTCTATCAGAAAGTCGAGCGACTCGTCCATTATCGACGCGCCGCGCTCTATTACGCCGCGGTCGACGCCGCGGGCAAATCCCTTGTCCTTCCATTTTTTCTTGACCGACTTGACCTCGAGATCACCCAAGGACCTGCTTGGGCGAACCAGGGCGACCGCAGTGATGAACCCAGTCAGCTCATCCACGGTATAGAGCGCGCGCTCCATGCGGCTTATGGGCTCCACGCCGGAGGACTCCCATCCGTGAGCCAAAACCGCGCGGACCACGACATCGTCGTACCCGCGCTCGCGCAGCATATCCCCGCCCTTGATCGGATGACCGGCCTCCACGGACTGAGTGGTCTCCCAGTCTATATCGTGCAGCAGGCCCGACAGCCCCCACAGCTCCTCATCCTCTCCATACAGCCTGGCGAAGTGTCTCATCGCCGCTTCAACCGCAAGAGCGTGGCGAAAGTGCATTTCATCCTTGTTATGTTCCTTGAAAAAAGCAACAGACTCATCACGAGTAAAATTCACGGTTCATCACTCCCTCATCTGGATATGGCGTCTTGCAGGACTCGTATCACCTTTTCCTCCTTTTCGAAGGCGTCCGACACAATCCCGGCCTCCTGGCGGAGGGTTCGCGAGAGCTCGTCGGGATAAGGATACATATAGACAATACGCCCGCAGAGGGCGTTTATCAGCAATTTGCTGCACATGGAGCACGGTTCGGCAGTTGTGTATATGGTGCAGGACTTTATCGGGACGCCGGAGGAGGCGGCCTGCGCGATGGCATTCATCTCGGCGTGAGAGCCGCGGCATATCTCGTGGCGCTCCCCCGACGGTATGCCCAGTTGCTGTCTGAGACAGCCGATATCCGTGCAGTGCTTTGTTCCGGCAGGACTTCCGTTATATCCGGTCGCCAGTATCCTGTTGTCCATGACGATCACCGCGCCGACGCGTCTCCTGACGCACGTGCTCCTAGTGGAGGCGATCAGAGCCATAGCCAGGAAGTACTCGTCCCAGCCGGGCCTCTCGCGGCGACCGGCGCTAGATGTCAAGGTTGCGAACCTCCCTGGCGTGGTTCTCTATGAACTCGCGCCGGGGTTCCACTGCGTCTCCCATCAAAATGCCGAATAGCTCATCGGTAAGGATGGCGTCCTCCACCTGAACCTTGAGGATTATGCGGTTTTCGGGGTCCATAGTGGTCTCCCAAAGCTGCTCCGGGTTCATCTCGCCAAGACCCTTGTAGCGCTGAATGTTTGTGCGCTTTGAGTCCATCTTCGAAGTAATATCCCGCAGCTCCTTTTCGGAGTAACAGTAGGCGATCTTCTTGCCCTCCTGCACCCGATAAAGCGGCGGCTGTGCCACGAACAGGTGTCCATCCTCTATTATCTTGGGCATATAGCGATAGAACAGCGTGAGAAGCAGCGTCCTTATGTGCGCGCCGTCGATATCGGCGTCCGCCATCAGGAATATTTTGTGATAGCGCAGCCTTGACGAGTCATAATCATCCCCGAGTCCGCATCCGAGAGCCTGGATGATGGTACGCACGACGTCGTTGGAGAGTATCTTGTCAAGCCTGGCCTTCTCCACGTTGAGTATCTTTCCGCGAAGAGGGAGTATCGCCTGAAAACCCCTGTCGCGTCCCTGCTTGGCGCTGCCGCCAGCGCTGTCTCCCTCGACTATGTACAGCTCGCACGCGGACGGGTCGCGATTGGAGCAGTCGGCCAGCTTGCCCGGCAGATCCAGCTTGTTCATGACGGAGCTTCGCCTGACGAGGTCCCTGGCCTTGCGGGCCGCCTCACGCGCCTGACGGGCGCGAAGCGCTTTGTCCACTATAGGCTTCAATATCTCAGGCGTCTCCTCGAAGGCCACCTTCAGACCCTCGTAAACGATGGAGTCGACTATTCCCTTCACATCCCCATTGCCGAGCTTGGTCTTGGTCTGTCCCTCGAACTGGGGCTCCATCAGCTTGATGGAGATGACGACGGTCAGCCCCTCCTTGAGATCGTCCCCGGAGAGGTTGGCGTCCTTGTCCCGCAATAATTTGGCCCGCCGCGCCTCGTCATTTATGGCCCTTGTGAGCGCCGTCCTGAAGCCGGAGACGTGAGTGCCGCCCTCCACCGTATTTATAAGGTTGGCGAAGGCAAACACGCGCTCTATATACGTGTCGTTATATTGAAGGGCAACCTCCACAGTCGTCTTATCTCTGGCGCCCTGTACGCAGAGAGGCGGTTTGAAGGTCGTCTCCTTGCCCCTGTTGAGGTACTCCACAAAGGAGCGAATGCCACCCTCGTAATGGAACGTCTTCACCTGCGCGGGCTTCCCGTCTCCGTCTGCGGACTCAGACCTCAAATCCTCGAACGTGATTGTTACCCCAGGGTTGAGGAATGCCAGTTCACGCAAACGCCCCTTCAGTATATCGGAGGAATACTCCGTAGTCGAAAATATCTCGTCATCGGCCATAAAGTGGACGGATGTCCCGTGCTCGTCCGAATCCCCGACGCGCGTGAGCTCCGTCACCGGGACGCCGCGCTCGTACCTCTGGCGGTACTCGCTGCCGTCCCGCTTGATGTTGAGCTCCAGCCATGACGACAGCGCGTTCACGACGGATACTCCCACCCCGTGAAGACCTCCGGACACCTGATACGCGCCCTTGTCAAACTTGCCGCCGGCATGAAGCACAGTCAGCACGACCTCGGCCGCCGACTTACCGGCGCCCGTGTGGTACTCGGTTGGTATGCCGCGACCGTTGTCCCTCACAGAAACGCTGCAGTCCGGGAGTATCACGACCTCAACCCTGTCGCAAAAACCGGCCAGGGCCTCGTCTATGGAGTTGTCAACCACCTCGTAAACAAGATGGTGCAACCCGCGCGCCCCCTGGTCGCCTATGTACATACCGGGACGCTTACGAACTGCTTCCAGCCCCTCCAGAACCTGTATATCCTTTGCGCCGTAAAAGGCGCTGGGCGAGGCGTTATCAGGGGCGGACCCGACGCCTGCGGTCACATTTATTTCCTCCGGCATATTCTCTTGCTGCTCCTTCCATATATCTGACTCGCTGTCAGCTAACGTCAATCAAACCCGAATAAACGACATTCTGCCGTTTAAGGAATCACGGATGCGCGTGTTCCTTCGGCCTCCGGCGATAAATCGGCATGTTCCTGATGTTCATCGGCTGCGCGTCTTTCCAGAATTTTTCACTTCGCCTGTTAAGTGTGGTGGGGGTGAAACAAGTGGCTTTTACCGTATCGTCCCTCATAAGAATTGCGGTTTCTCCGTCTCCTCGCACAAGAGCCACTACTTTATCCATCAATACAACGTCGCCTTCTTCGAGAAGCAAAAACACATTAACACCCCAATATTATATAACCTGCGATCATTTAGCGATATTATAGCAGAAGATATGGCGAACGAATGATAGAATAGATTAGCTCGTGACATAAAATACTTAAAACACTGGGAGGATCGACCGTATGAACTACACTCGAATACGCAAGGCGGGGGTGCTGCTGCATATCTCCAGTCTTCCGGGGATGTATGGAATAGGCGACATGGGGCAGTGCGCTGTGGAGTTCGCCCGCATTCTCGGCAGTGCCGGGATATCCGCGTGGCAGACGCTGCCGCTCGTTCCCACCGGCGGAGTATTCTCGAACTCTCCGTACAGCAGCCCGTCCGCGTTTGCAGGCAATATTCTCTTTATCGGCCCCGACAAACTGTCTGAATGCGGATTGATAGACGAAGGCGAACTGGAGCAGTACGTGGTGACGCAGTCCGAAAAGATCGATTTTGATCGCGCGTACTCGATAAAGAAAAAAATTCTTCTGTCGTGCTACGCGAAGTTCAGGGACAATGACGCGTATAAGACCACATTCAAGGATATGTCGGACAAGTTCTGGAGATTCTGCTCGAACGAAGCGTACTGGCTGGAGGACTATGCCCTATTCTCCGTACTTAAGGAGCTGGAGGGCGACATTGCGTGGAGCGAGTGGAGACAGGAGTACCGCGAACGGGACTGGAACGCGCTGGACTCTCTCAAGCGGGAGCCGGAGATCGCGTCGGCAATGGACCTGTTCCGATTTGAACAGTTCATCTTCTTCAGCCAGCTCGCTGAGTTGAGGGAGGAGTGCGGAAAGCTGAACATCGAGATGATAGGAGACCTTCCCATATATGTTGCCTACGACAGCGCGGACGTCTGGGGGCATCAAGATCTCTTCGAGCTCGACGAGGAGGGAGAGCCATCCTGTGTCGCGGGGGTCCCGCCGGATTACTTCAGTGAGACCGGTCAGAGATGGGGCAACCCCATATACAAATGGAGCAGGATGAGAGAAAACGGATACGACTGGTGGCTGGGACGTCTTTGCCATGCGCTGATGCAGGCCGACAGGGTAAGGATAGATCACTTCCGGGGGCTAGTGGGCTATTGGGAGATACCCTCCGAGGAGCCCACTGCGGTGAACGGGACATGGAAACCCGGCCCCGGCGGCGAATTATTCAACGCCATCAGGCAGCGCTTTGCCGATGACGGTCGCAAGGAGATGCCATTCATCGCGGAGGACCTGGGGATCATGACCGACGATGTGCTTCGGAGCATGGAGGAGTTCAACCTGCCGGGAATGAAGGTGCTTCAGTTCGCGTTTGGAGAGGACATGGAGGATAATCCATACGTCCCGCACAACCACAGGCGCAGATGCGCCGTCTACGTCGGCACCCACGACAACAACACCACAGTGGGTTGGTGGGAGAGCGAGGCCACCGATGCCGAGAAGCGGAATTTCATGAGGTATATCGGCGCAAGCAAGCTCAATGCGTCCGCCGCAGCGGACGCGATGACTCGCATGGCGCTCGCCAGCACCGCAAACCTCGCACTCCTGACGGTCCAGGACATCCTGAAGCTGGGCGGCAGCGCCAGGATGAACACGCCATCGACGATCTTAGGTAATTGGGAGTGGAAACTCACCGGCTTCAAAGA
Source organism: Synergistaceae bacterium (assembly GCA_031273805.1). Classification (GTDB taxonomy): domain Bacteria; phylum Synergistota; class Synergistia; order Synergistales; family Synergistaceae; genus JAIRKI01. The sequence goes on from JAISRE010000031.1 coordinate 13,625, forward strand.
GCTCATCAGGGAGATGCCGCGCATAGGCGAGATGGTCTCGCTCTTCGGCAGATGTGACAGACCCGCAAAACAGGAGGAAAAGGAAGAGCAGAAAGATAAAGGGAAAGCAGAAAAAACTTAAGAAACCGCGTTGAATTAGGGAACCACAGGGGTTAAATCCTCACCCTTTAGGCTTCTAAGATGTCCTTAGCGGGCGTCTGGCTTTTTAGTTTGGCACGCTTTGCGTATTCATTTTTGATCGAAAACATGTATAGTAATGATATCCAGGCATCAACAAAAAAGAAAGGAGCAGTGAAGATGGGATTATACGTACCGTTCTCCGAACTGTCAGACGAGGCGCGTACCCTAGACCACGCCATCACCAGCCTCATGGAGGAACTGGAAGCTATCAACTATTATCATCAGAGGGCTGATGTATCCGCCGACAAGGCGCTGAAGGATCTGATGATTCACAATCGAAATGAGGAGATAGAGCACGCTACCATGCTGTTCGAGTGGCTGCGCCGCGCAATGCCTGAATTTGACGGGGAGATGCGCAAGTACCTGTTTACGCAGGCGCCCATAACGGAGGTCGAATCCTCCGCCAGCGAAGACGCTTCCGGAGGCTCGCTAGGCATTGGCTCACTGCGCAGATAGAGACACATAAAAATAATTAGGGAGGTTTGGATAGTATGGGTTCGTTTGGACGCAGTCACGTTCCAATCAGCGCTGCGGCGCTTAAGCAGATAGATGAACAGGCGGCTCGGACGCTGCGCGCTAATCTTGCCGCAAGAAAATTTGTCGACGTAAAAGGCCCCTATGGATGGGAGTATTCGAGTGTTCCAGTGGGACGCTCCGCACAGTTCCAAAAGTCTGACGGAGTCGGATACGGCGTGCGGCTCTCGATACCTCTGGTGGAGTTCCAGGTCACGTTCGAACTCGACTCCCTCGAACTGCACAACATCGACAGAGGCAGCTCCGATCCGGATCTGACGCCGGTCGAGCGCGCGGCGCGAACCGCTGCCGCATTCGAGGACAAGGTCGTCTTCCACGGCTTTGAGCATGCGTCAATAAAAGGGCTGGCGTGCGAGTGTGTAAACGCCGCCGCAGAGCTGCCCACGGACGACGATGACGCATTTATACTCGCCATAACCGACGCGATCAACAAAATGAAGACAGAGGACTCCATCACGGGACCATACGCTCTCGTCGGAGGCAAAAAGCTGCAGGACTCGCTGGGACGGATTACCGGCGGCCGCTCTCTTTACGAGGTCATCAAAAAGAACACCGAGCTTGACGAGTTCATCCGCACACAATCCCCCGACGACGCGTTTCTGGTGTCGAAGAGAGGCGGAGATTTCGAACTCACGCTTGGCGGAGACTTCACCGTCGGATACATTTCGAGGGAGGATAACACGCTGAAGTTCTTCCTCGCCGAGTCCTTTGCGTTCAGGGTATTGGAGCCGCGGGCTTATCTGCCGCTCAAACTGAAGTAGACGAAGGAACCGCTGATTAAATAACCTTCGGCTGCAATGGGCGAATTCGCTCACGGGCATGACGTGTTAAAGGGTAAAGATTAAACCCTCCTCTGTCGTCCCCGGCTTGACACACTCTGTCGTCCCCCGGCTTGACCGGGGGACCTATTACGGTTTTACGCACCGTCCGCAGGTCGTCGCTGCGGAGCTGGAGGCCGACAGACGAAACCGCTAAAAACCGCGCTCTTCGCTTCGCGCGGTTTTTAGCGTCAAGGAAGTGAAGCGCGCGGCATGAGCCCCCGCAAAGAGGGGCTAGCGCCGCTCTATTCGTCCGGCGTTACCCGCCACAATACTGTTAAAGTATTAGTTATCTCGGTTGATTTCTGTGAAGAAAGCCATCGACGATAGTATCCTGTCTTGATGTTGTGTTCAAGAACCCGGGCAGATCAGTTTTGCTGCGAGGCTTCCCGCAAATAGTAGTCCCGCTCTTTTGCGTCATCGAGCCGAATAATCTGGCGTATGTTCGACCAAGTCAGATTCGCTACACACTGTGTATCGAATTCACTGAAATAGGGAATCACAAGATAAAAACGTCTAAAATTTGGGAGATTTGCTTCTGAAAAAACCTTTCCGAAATTATCTCACGGATTCGTCATGTCCACGTTTCTATCCGCTTCGCATTGTATTGTATTGCTCCGCCGCGTTCAAGTAAGGTGAAAGAAAAATAGGCTTTATAACGCTTGTGTTACCGGATTATGCTATTATTCGCATATTCTGAAAGTTGTCGTGCATAGTGTGCCGCACGATTTCTCACGCAGGGGGCATAGAGATGGTGAAGTTTACGGATGAGTTCAGAGAAAAAGCAGAAATCGAGCGGTTGGTCGGGCGGTCCGTCTGGCCTTTGACCCCGGCTGAGCGCCGGATTGCGGCCAAACAGAGGATGAACCCTGATTCCACGGCGTACAACGTATGCGTCGCCTATTCACTCTCGGGCGAATTGGACGTTAAGCGCCTTAAAAAAGCTCTTGAAACTCTTATCAGTCGCAACAGGATACTTCGCTCCTACTATCCGGAGGAGGACGGCGTGTTCGTTCACAGGATTGCAGACGAATCACCAGTATCGCTCGACATCCGAAAGTGCGGGCCTGATGAGCTTCCCGCATTGGTCGGCGCGCCCGGCGAACCCTTTGATATCTCACGAGACCGGCTCTATCGCTTCACTCTTTACGAGGTTTGCGACGAAAAATGGGCGCTCTCTATAGTTATGCATCATTTGATAATGGACGCCGCGAGCCTCGATCTGATGGTCGAAGAGCTGTGGGATTTGTATAGATTATATGAGGATGAAAACTATTCCGACGCGACAGGCACGGAACCGGATTACCTCGACTATTCCGTATGGCTGAGTGAGAATGACGATACGGGATCTGAGATCAAATATTTTATGGACGTCTTCGCGGACGGCGCGCCTGAAAACGAAATGCCGATTCGCTCCGTGAGGCCGGACTCCCTGCCGTTCGCGACGGAGTCTCTGGAGCGCGTTATCGACGTATCGGCGCTCGCCGCCGCCGCTAAAAGCCGTGACGTCACCTCTTTTACCCTTCTTTTCGCGGCCATATCGCTCACAGTCGCGAAATACTGCGGCAGCGAGGACGTGACGCTGGGGGTCGTTATGAACGGCAGGAATCGCCATGAGACCGCATCGATGAAGGGGCTGTTCGCCAACATCCTGCCGGTGCGGACAAAACCGGCGGGGGACATGAGATTCGACGCCTATGCCGAGCGGATTCGAGACGCCCTGAAGGGGGCCAGGGCAAACGAGACATGCCCATTCGAGCCGCTTGTGACACAGCTCGCGCCGGATCGCAACTCATCGCGCTACCCGATATTCGACGTGGTAGTAAACTACGTTCACGAGGCGCCGGCCATAGAAATGCCCAACCTCACGGTTCGCCGTATCCCGATAAAGAGTCAGTCGATCGAGATAGACCTTCAAATCGACATGTGGCGCGACGCGGACAAGCTGAGCGTGACCGTTTCGTACTCCCGCGACCTGTACCACGACGAGATAATAGACGGAATCATGGAGCAGTTCACGGCTATAATAGACAGAATAACGGGGCCGGATGGAGAGAGCTCCCCCCTTAGCGACATAGCGGAGCTGCCTGAACGGCAGAGGGATCTGGTGCTACGTCGCTTCACCGGCGAGCGGTCGGATGAAAATCTCGGGAGGATCGTCCCCGATCTGTTCCGCGAGATGGCAAAAGTCGCTCCTGAGAGGCCCGCCGTCGTCTTTGCGGGCAGGGCAATCTCGTATGGGGAGCTCGATAAATTGACGGACGCGCTTTCGGCGAGTTTGGCGGATCGGGGCGTCAGTAGAGGAGATAAGGTTGGGGTGCTCGTGCGGCGCAACGAGTTTATGATAATCTGCGCGCTCGGGGCGCTCAAGGCCGGCGCCGCGTTCGTCCCCCTCGACCCGGGCTATCCCTCCGAAAGACTCTCATATATGCTGCAGAACGCGGGCGCGCGAGTCGTGATGGCCGACAAGGCGCTGATCGGACTGTTGTCCGACTACGACGGCGAATTTATAACGTCCGACGATATACGGGACATGGATCTCAGGTCGGTTCGCGCGCCTCTTGAATTATCCGCCGACGACGGTTTCGTCCTTCTTTACACATCCGGCACGACAGGCCAGCCGAAGGGAGTTTTGCTCACGCACGGCAACCTGACGAACTTTTGCGCCTGGTTCGGGAGATGTCACAAGCTCACTGAGGACGATAAGGTCGCGGCTTACGCCAGCTTCGGCTTCGACGCGTCGCTCATGGACATTTACCCGGCGCTCACGCACGGCGCTTGTGTACACATCATACCGGAGGAGATGCGGCTGGATCTCCCGAGGCTGAATGATTATTTCAACGAGAACGGCGTCACCGTGGCCTTCATGACGACACAGCTTGGCCGTCAGTTTGTCGAAAGCCTCTCGAACCGGTCTCTGCGCGTATTAGGCGTAGGCGGCGAGACGCTCGTGCCAATCGCGCCTCCCGACAATTTCGCGCTTTACAACTGTTACGGTCCCACGGAGTGCTCCATACTCTCAACGTTCTTCCGTGTGGACCGCCTCTACTCCAGGGTCCCTTTGGGGCGTCCGCTCGCCAACACGGACATTTACATTGTGGATGGACGCGGCCGCCTCGCGCCGATAGGCGCGTCCGGCGAGCTCTGCATCGCCGGACGTCAGGTGTCGGCCGGTTATCTGAACAGGCCGGAACTGTCGGCGGAAAAATTCGTCAAAAACCCGTTCAACGATGATCCCGAGTATTCGCGCATGTACAGGACAGGCGACGTCGCGCGATATCTGCCGAACGGAGACCTCGACTTCATCGGGCGGCGCGACTTTCAGGTCAAGATACGCGGGTTCAGGGTTGAGCTGACTGAGATAGAGCTTCGCATCCGGGCGTACCCCGGAGTAAAGGACGCGGCGGTTCTCGCGTGTGACGCGCCTGGAGGCGGCAAGTGCGCGATAGCGTACGTCGCGTCGGATCCTCCGATCGACGTGCCAGCGCTCGAGCGCTTCATTGAGGACGAGCTGCCGCGTTACATGGTTCCCGCAGCCACCATGTCCGTCGACAGCATACCTCTCACGCAAAACGGAAAGGTGGACCGCCGCAGGCTTCCTGCGCCCGTCTTCGGAGCTTCTACGGAGGGGAACATCGAGGTTCGCCCAAAAACGGAGATGGAGCTCGCGATCGCGGATGTCCTGTCGGAAATTCTCGGGCACGGTGAATTTGACCTCTCTACGAACCTGATGCGCTCCGGCCTCACGTCGCTTTCAGCCATCAGATTCCGCGCAAAGCTGTACGAGCGCTTCGGCACGTCCCCACAGATCCGCGAGCTCATGAAGTCCCCAACTATACTCGGCGTCGAGAACGCGATAATACGAAATCTGCTGGCCTCGCTAAGAGAGAAACCGGACGTCTCGGAGGCGGCAGACGGCGCGCCGGACGAAAAATATGAAAAAACAGGCTATCCGTTGTCGCAGAGCCAGATGGGCGTCTGCTTCGACTGCATGAAAAGGCCCGACTCGGTCGTCTACAACATCCCATTTCGCATCGACCTCCCGCCCATTGACGCCGCTCGCCTCACTGCCGTCACAGCCGCAGTTATCGACGCTCACCCGGTAGTAAAATCGCATCTGGCGATGTACGGCGAGGAGGTTCGGCAGGTTCCGGAGGATGCGCCGGCCAACGTTCCCTGCGATGAAGTCAGCTCCGATGAGCTTGAGAGGATTGCTGCGGATTTCGCGCGCCCGTTCCCGCTCTTTACAGGCCCGCTCTACAGGGCGCGCGTGTTGACGACCCCTGAAGGCGTGACTCTCCTTGCCGACTTCCATCACATCGTCTTCGACGGCGGTTCGCTCGACATCTTTCTGCGTGAGATCGGCGAGCTCTACGGCGACGTGGAATTTCCGAAAAAAGCCAGGGTGGCGCGCGAAAAAATTTCCTGCTTCGACTGGTCGGTATTGGAGAAAAAAAACGAGGGCAGCGCGGAGTGGCTCGAAGACAAGGCGTACTTCGACGCTCAGCTCTCGTCCTTCGAGGAGTCGAGCGAAATCTCGCCGGATCTCGTCGGCGGCTCGAAAAAACCGTCCGTAGCGGAGGTTGCGCTGCCAGTTGACAGGAGTGCGGCGGAAAGTTTTTGCCGGTTGAACGGCACATCCTTGGCCGGCCTGTTTCTCGCCGCGCTCTCCTATGCGATCAGCCGCTGGACATACAGCCCGAACGTCTATATCGCCACCATCAGCAGCGGCAGGAGCGATACTCGACTGCAAAACAGCTTTGGCATGTTCGTGCGCACCCTTCCTCTGGCGCTCCGCGCCGACTCTCAGGCTGACGGAGACTCTTCACTCGATTTCGTGAGATCCTGTCAAATCGCGCTGACGGACGCGGTCGCCCATGAGGGCTATCCTTTCACGCGCATTGCGCAGGAGAAGCGCTTCGAACCGACGATAATGTACGCGTGTCAGCTCGGCCTTGTGGAAGAGCATAACATCGGCGGAGTACCGGCTCGCGTGAAGTTCATGGATGTCAGTGAGCCGATGTTCAAGATCTCGGTCTTCGTGGAGGAGCGTGAAGGGGAGATAGTATACGCCATACAGTACGACGACTCCAACTACTCGCGCGGCATGATGGAGCGCTTCGCGGAGACGGTCGTGACCGCGCTCGGTAACATCGAGTCGAGGCCAAACGCGCCGCTTCGCGGAGTGTCCCTCGTCTCTCGGGAGGCGGCCAGATTGCTGGCGGGCTTTAACAAGACTGACGGAGAACTGCCGGAGCCGGTGCTGCACCGTATGTTCGAGGCATCCGTCAGCAAAAACCCTGATAAAATCGCGCTTTTTGCCTCCGAAGGCGAGTACACGTACGCCATGCTGGACGCGGAGGCGAACAAGGTGGCAAACGCCCTCCTGGCAAGAGGAGTCCTCAGGGAGGACAGGATCGGGTTCCTGCTGCATCGCACCGGGCGCGTGGTGATCGCCATGTTCGGAATCCTGAAGGCGGGCTGCGCTTACATCCCGATAGACCCCGAATATCCTGCTGAGCGTATCGATCACGTCCTGAACGACAGCGGCGCGAAATTCCTCCTGACGACATCGGATGAAATGGAGCGGCGAGGGACGACGCTGCGGAACGCGATAGATATCGACTCCATGCTCGCCGGGGCGGATGACAAACGACCGGATGTCGAGGTCTCCCCGGATCAGCTGGCTTATCTGATATACACGTCCGGCTCCACCGGCAAGCCAAAGGGCGTCATGATCGAGCACCGCGGCATAGCGAACTTCGTGACGAATCATCCTAAGAACGAGTACGTGGAGGCGCTTGTGCGCGAGAACTGCACCATGTTCTCCATAACGACGGTGGCGTTCGACATGTTCACTATCGATACCCTGATTCCGCTCTGCAACGGTCTTGCCGTAGTTCTGGCGGATGACGAGGAGTCGCGTGACCCGGTTCGCATGGCGGATCTCTTCAGCCGCACGGGAGCTGACGCTGTAAGCTCCACTCCCACCAGAATGCTGGATTACACAGAGTACCCGGCACTTCTGGAGGCGGTGAGAGGCTGCAAGGTAATAATCAGCGGCGGGGAAAAATATCCCGAGGCACTGCTCGCCAGACTGCGAAACGGAAGAAAATACGACTCCGGGCTGTTCAATATCTATGGGCCGACTGAGATATCAGTCGCCTGCAACAGCAAGGACGTGACGAGGGCGGAGCGCATTACAGTAGGGCCGCCGCTGCTGGGAGTCCATGAAATGGTGGTGGATTCCGATGGAAACGCCCTTCCCCCGCGAATAGTCGGAGAGCTCTGGACGGGCGGGCGCGGCGTGGCGCGCGGTTATATAAACCGGCCGGAGCAGACTGCGGAGCGATTCGTAATGTCGGGCGGCGAACGAGTCTACAAATGCGGCGACTTTGCTCGCTGGACGGACGACGGGGAGATAGAGATACTGGGGCGCAACGACAACCAGATCAAACTGCGCGGTCTCCGCATAGAGCTTGGCGAGATCGAGAGCGCCATTTCCTCAATAGAGGGAGTCCGGTCATGCGTCGTCATGATCCGGCGCATCCAGAACTCAGACCACCTTGCCGCCTATTACGTGGCCGACAATCCGATCAACCCGCTCGATATGAAAAAACAGCTCTCCCAAACCCTCACCCCGTACATGACGCCAACCGCCTACAAACAAATGGACGTCATGCCCAAGACTCCAAACGGCAAAAACGACCTCCGGGCTCTCCCCGAACCCGAGTTGCTGAACACCACGGATTACGAGGCGCCGAGGACCCCGCTCGAAGAGACTCTCTGTTCCATCTTCGGGCAAGTACTGGGGTTGGAGAGAGTGGGGGCGAATGACAGCTTCTTCGACATCGGGGGTTCGTCCCTGGCAGTCACGAGGGTCGTCATAAAGGCTCGTGAACGCGTGTCCACAGGCGGCGCGTTCATCACATACGGGGATGTCTTTGCCCATCCGACGCCGCGTGAGTTGGCGGCGCTCCTGGCAGGCGGGGGGAGCGCCGTGTCGGCGCCCGAACACGTCGTTATCGAACCTGATTACGACTACAGCAGGATAAACGAGCTTCTAGCACAGGGCACTATTCTTAATTTCAGAAAATGCGCAAAAAGGCCGCTGGGCGACGTGATTTTGACCGGAGCGACCGGATTTTTGGGAGCGCACGTGCTGCGGGCGCTTTTGAGCGGCGACGGCGGCGCGATTTACTGCCTGATGAGACGGGGCCGATACGATTCAGTCGAAGAGCGCCTCAGAAAGATGCTCTACTACTACTTCGAGGACGACTTCGGACGATCATTCGGAGGGAGGCTTCACGCCGTCGAGGGCGATATCACGAAATCGGAGTCGATTGACTCTCTGATGCGTCTGCCTGTAGGAACGGTAATAAATTGTGCTGCGAACGTGACGCACTTCGCGAAGGATTCGAGCATCACCGACGTAAACACCGGCGGAGTGCTCAACCTCATCGAATTTGCGCTTGCCAGGAGGGTGAGGCTCGTCCAAATCTCCACCGCAAGCGTCGCAGGCTTTTCCGTTGAGGGAACGCCGCCACATGAGACCATGTTGGACGAGACGATGCTTTACTTCGGGCAGAACCTTGAAAATCAATACATTCACAGTAAATTCATGGCTGAACGCGCCATCCTGGAAGCCGTTTCCCGCGGGCTGGACGCGAAGATTATGCGCGTAGGCAACCTCATGGCTCGCAACAATGACGGCGAGTTTCAGATCAACTCCCACGCCAACAGCTTCCTTGGCCAACTTCGCGCATATCAGACCGTGGGCGCATACCCATACTCAGGCTGCCTTCAGCCGGCGGAGTTGTCGCCTATCGACAGCACCGCCCAGGCGATACTGCTTCTTGCGGACGCGCCGGAGGAGTGCCGTGTCTTCCATCCGTTCAGCAATTATCGGTTTTTAATGGGCGACATAATTTCAGCGATGAGAGACGAGGGCATGGACGTGAATTTTGTGGAGGACGAGGTTTTCAATAACGCGCTTTCCGAGGCTATGAAGGATCCAGCGCGCGCTGAGCGTCTGACTAGCCTGATAGCGTATCAGAACGTGGCGCAGGGCAGGTCCGCCGTCATGCTAGACGCGAAGAACGACTACACGTCACAGGCTCTGTATCGTCTCGGCTGGAGCTGGCCGGAAGAGACCCGCGACTATCTTCGCAGGTTTTTGCGGGGAATGATCGGATTGGGTTTCTTCGGACGGATATAGATAACAACAAATCATAACAATAAGGGCTATAATGTGATAATATTGTTTATTAAAGGGAGGTATGATGTCGATGAAAATAAAAAACAAGTTGTTGCTATTGCTTGGGGTTGTGGTACTGGTATTGGCGCTGACTACAGCCGCCATGTACGAGCGGACCTCGACCGTCACCACCAGACTCGCGGATGAGGAGGCTAAAAAAAGCGTCAGCTACATGACGGGGATTATCGATTTTTATTTCCTTGGACTCGAGAACATCATACTGAACGCCATTCCAGGCGTGCAAGGTCTGTTCGGCCCGGATGGTTCCGTCGATAAAAAACAGATTTCCGACATGATGGTGAAGCTGCAAACCACAAATAAATCGCAAAATGTGAATGACGTGTACGTCGGCTTTGAAAGTGACGGCGACATAATCGGCGGTATCGAATGGACCCCTCCGGAGGGCTATGACTCCCGCGCCAGAGTCTGGTACACAGAGGCCGTCGCCGCCCGGCGCTCGGTAATCACCGAGCCGTATATCGACGAGGATACGAAATCCCTCATCATAACGGTTGCCGCGCCGATATACAGGGACGACGCGAGCCTGTTTGGGGTAATAGCGTTGGACGTGTCGCTGGAAACTCTGTCAGCACAAATTAAGAACGCCACTGTGTTCGGAGGCGGATACGGCGTTCTTCTGGCCCCTGACGGTCTGGTCCTGGAGCACCCGGATACGTCATTCATAACAGTTGAAAATCTGTCCAAGACGAGCTCAAAAGTACAGGCCGACCTCGCCGCCATCGGGAAAAAGATGGTTGGGCACGAGTCGGGGTTCGGCGACTACACCCTGCTCGGCACGACTCGGAGGATATATTACGGCCAGGGCCAATCAGGATACATCGCGGCTCTGGTATTTCCCCGCGAACAGCTTAGCAGTATAGTCCGCAGCGTCACGATGGTACAGTCCGTCGCCGGAGGCGTCGCGCTCGTCCTGTTAGTCATCTACATGATCCTGATGATACCCGGCATAACGAGGCCGCTGAAAGCGGTGCAGGAGACGCTGGAAAGGCTGGCGTCGCTCGACCTTACGCAGGATCCTGAAACGGAGCGGGCTGTCTCGAGCCTCGGCGCGGATACGGAGCTTGGCGCAATGGTCGCGTCGCTGCACAACATGAGGGACGTATTCACCGAAATAGTGGTCTCCGTCAGGGACGAAGTCCAGAAACTGACGTCCTCCTCGGGAAATCTCGACAGGCTCAGCCTTGGGGCGGCAGATGAGGTCGGCAACTCGAAATCGGCCGCAACCAATGTGGAGCAGCTCGCAAGCAAGGCGCTGCACTCCGTGGAGGTGACTACGACCGCCGTCCAGGAGGTCACCAACGCCGCTAACACGACTGCCGCGTCCGCGACGGAGGGGGCGGAGTCCTCGGGCACGACCTCACGGCTGAGCGCGCAAGTATCCGAAATGGTGAACGAGTTCGTGAAGGAGCTCAAGGGAGTGGGAGAGACCTCCTTGGAAAACAGCAAGGGGATGTCCGACGTCGGCTCGTCGGTCGCTGCGATCGGTGAGTTCGCCACGTCGATCAGGAACATCGCGACCCAGACGAACCTTCTTGCCTTGAACGCCGCCATAGAGGCCGCGCGCGCGGGAGACGCCGGACGCGGTTTTGCGGTCGTGGCTGACGAGGTTCGCAAGCTCGCGGAGGAGTCGAACATCGCGTCGCGCCGCGTGAGCGAGATGATTGAGCAGTTGGAAAACGGAACGAAAAACGCAATCATTTCCACCCAGGAGTCCGCTAATGTGATATCGCGGATAATAGAAAAAGCGAACGAGACTCAGCAGAGCCTGAAGAACGCCAACTTCGAGATCGATAAGGTCAACGGCGCCGTCCAGGCCATAGCGGCGTCCGCGCAAAAACAGTCCGCGTCGGGCAACGAGATCGCGGAGTCGTCCAAACAGGCCATGAGCCTCATAGACAACCTGGCTCACGAGATATCGTCCGTCACCCAGGCCACGGCGGAGACTCAGAGCGCAATAGGGAAAGTCGCCATCGAAGCCGCGAACCTATCCGCCATCTCGTCCGGCATCGAAAACATCATGGCGCAGTTCACGCTCTCCCAGACGAAAAAGCCTCCGCTGAAAAGATTGAAATAAATTAAGTGAATAAGCCGCGCGGATTTAACGCTCCGCGCGGCGTTTTTTGTGCGTGCGGAGCGTGAACTGGATTGGGAACCTTAGGTCAGTTCATGAGCTCTCGAACATGCTCCAGCGGCAGACCGACGCTCTCCGCTATGATGTCCGGCGATACGCCGCACTCTTTATCAAGGAAGCGTGCTTTGGTCTCGATATCGGCGTCTTGTGTCTCACGGTTTATCTTGTCTGTATCCAAATCTGGGTGGAGCTCGCGAAGGCTCAGAAGCCTCGTTCCTGCCCGTTAGTGAACACGGTTGCCCCACTGTCGTCCTCCGACTTGATCGGAGGACCCACGGATCTGCTTCGACTAATCATCATAATGTGTGCCGCACCGTTCATGTTAACTGATTCGAAAATTGAAGATGTACATGACTTGCTAATACACCAAAGCAATGATTGGACGCGCGGAGGTTCCTGCAATTCGTCGCCTTGATCCTGATCAGCGATGTCCGATGGGTCAAAATGCAGCATAATGCCTTGAAAGGCCTGACGGTTCGCGAGATAATGGAAGCTATGGAGACGATTGTCGAAGTTCGCTACTCGGGCAGATACGGCAAAATCGTCACGGAGACGGGACCGTTGCAGCGCGATATTATGGATGCTTTCGCTTTGACTACGGATTCACAGTTACACCGCTCGGGAAATTAGGTTATCAATAAACACAAAGGAGCATTTGAATATGATAGACTTGAGCATAAGCCAAAAGAGCGTTTCAGGCTTATTTTGCGACCTCAAAACTAAAAAATTCGTCATTCCAGCTTATCAAAGACCGTATAGTTGGGATGTTGAGAAGTGTGAAACTCTTTGGGATGACATCGTTGAATTTTCAGCGGAAAGAAGCGCGGATGATGAACCTTATTTCCTTGGTACAATCGTGACGAATCTTTCCGAAAACGGGGATAAAGAAGTCGTGGACGGCCAGCAACGCATTACATCTCTCTTGTTGTTGCTTCGCTCATTTTATACAAAACTTGAAATGATGTCATCTGATGATGAGGTTGAGGAATTAAAACGCCAGATAGGTCCTGTCATTTGGTCCGATATTAATGATTTGACGCGTAGTGTCAATGACTTTACGAAACTTCATATCTTCTCAGAAGTGGCAACAGAGGAGAGCAATGATATTTTTCATAGCATACTTGAAACAGGAATGTTCGATGAAGCTCAGAAAATGAAAAGTCATTATACTGAAAATTATGCGTTTTTTCAAACCAAATGCAATGTTTTTGCACAAGAAAACCCATTAAAATGGAAACAGCTTTGCATTTCGATTCTGAACTACTGTGTATTACTTCCGATAGAATGTCCGAAGCAGGATACGGCATTACGCATATTTTCTACGCTAAACGATAGAGGTATGCCTTTAGAAGATTCGGATATCTTCAAAGCTCGAATATATCGAAACTACGGCACATCCGACCAAAGAGATTTGTTCGTAGAAAAATGGCAGGATTTTTCTGCTATTTGTGAAAAGGCAGATATGAAGACTGATGATATTTTCAGGATATATATGCATATTCTTCGCGCTCGAAATAATGATACAAAATCCGAGATTGCCCTCCGCAAGTTTTATACAGATAAGACACAGACGGCTTTGCAAGACGAAGACATTATGTCTACGCTTATTAGTCTTGCGGATTTTTGGATGTATATCAACTGCGGTGAGCGAAGCGATGACATAAAATTCGAGATTACTTTGGATTCAAAGAAATGGTTAAACTGCTTGTCGTATTACCCAAATGATTACTGGCGATATCCCGTCAGCGTGTACTATTTTGTAAACAAAAATTCAGACACATTTGCTGAGGATTTAGAGAAGTTTTTAAGAAGAACACTCGCTTCAATGTTAGTTAAATTTATTGCTACTCCAACGGTGAACTCTGTTAAACCAGAAGTTTATAAATTATATTCGGCTGTATACAGTGGCGATAGTCATAACTTTGAAATATCGCTTGATGAGATTAGAGGACAACTTTATTCATCAAGCAAAATAACGAAGTCCCTTTTGTGTCTCCACGCCTATCTAAATCCGAATCAACGCAATTTACTTCCAGAAACATTTGAGATTGAACACATACTCCCGAAAAAATGGCAAAACACTAATTATAACGGATGGTCAAAAGAAGATGCTGATAAACATCTTGAATGGTACGGGAACAAAGTTGCTTTTGAAAAGAAACTGAATATTCAGGCTGGAAATGGTTATTTTGGTCAAAAGAAACTCCGATACGCTGATTCGAAAATTGAAGATGTACATGACTTGCTAATACACCAAAGCAATGATTGGACGAAAGGCGATATAGAAACGCGAGAGAATCAGTTTGTTGAGCGGATAATGGACTTTTTACGCGAAGAATTATTGTGAGAGTTGTTTGCCTAAAAGTAGACTGCGGCGCGGGCTTAACAATGAGCGCAGAATTGCGATTGTCGAGAGGGTATCAGGGTTCACCCTAACAAGAGGAAACGGTTGCGTGGCAGTCAGTTCCCCCTGCTTGCAAGACTGAATTCCCTTATCAGGCGTAAAATAATCAAGGTGGTGATGCAGATGCTAACGATTGAAGCGATCCGTAGCAAGGCGCAGCCTGTCGCAAAAAAATACAATGTCGTGAGCCTTGAACTTTTTGGCTCATACGCGGAAGGCACGGCGAGCGAAAATTCAGACGCTGATTTCCTCGTCAAGTTCGCTACGCCCGTTCCGTCAATATTCAAAGTTATGGGTTTCCGTGAGGAACTTTCGCGCGTCCTCGGCTTGTCTATCGACATAGTTACCCTGCCTCTCACTCGCCCCGACAAATTGCGTGTTTCGCGTACGGAGAAAATCGTATGAACGAGCGTGACAGGACGAGCATCGAACGAATTGCCGATGAACTTCGCTACATAAAAAGCGTGACGACAAAAATCAGCCGATGATTTTCACGAAATATTTTCTGCTCCGAGGCGGGTCGAACTCGCAGAAATAAACGCCCTGCCATGTCCCCAGAAGTATGCTGCCTCCGTCTATGATTACG
>JAISRE010000052.1 GCA_031273805.1 Synergistaceae bacterium
AACGTCCATCCCCACGTCGCTCCTGATGATGCTGCCATATGTTATGACGGTCCTGGTGCTGCTCTTTATCTCCTTGGGCAAAGGCCGGAGCGTGCTCCTGAACGCGCCGGCCGCTCTGGGACAGCCGTTTTACCGGGAAGAGCGCGACTGACGGCCGAAAATCCCAGTTTTTTCTGAGATAGGCGCGCTGACGGTTGTTTTTTACAATTATATAAATATAATTGAACCACTGTCTTTCTCATCAATAATTCTCACAAGTGGAGGAATGATTGGGCATGAAAAAACTGGTCGTGTTGTTGTCTGCGTTGTGCTCTTATTTTGTCGTGGGAGACGCGCTTGCCGCTCCAATCCCGCTGGAGGAGATCAACCCCGGATATGTCTACGTAGGGCCGGTCAGCGACGGAGGATGGTCCTACACGCTGGACGAGGGGCGGCGTGCGGTTGACGCCGCCAACCCCGGGCTGAAGAGCACGATCGTGGAGTCCGTTCCGGAAGGGCCGGAAGCGGTTGCGGTGATGGAGCGTCTGGTCCGGCAGAACAAGTCGAAGCTTGTATTCGCGACTTCCTTCGGATATATGGACTTCGTTCAAGATGTCGCGAAAAATCACCCGGACACGATTTTCATACACATCTCAGGGTATAAGCGCGCCGACAACGTAGGGACGATATTCGGCCGCATGTACGAACCGCGCTACCTGTCGGGGCTGGTGGCCGGCAAAATGAGCAAGAGCGGGAACATCGGCTATGTCGCGGCTCATCCGATTCCCGAGGTCATTCGCATGATCAACGCGTTTACCCTTGGCGCGCGCAAAGTAAACCCGAAGGCAACCGTGAAGGTCATCTGGCTCTTCTCGTGGTTCGACCCAGGCAAGGAAAAGGAAGCGGCCAAGGCTCTGATAGACTCGGGCTGTGACATTCTTGGAATGCACACCGACTCCGGGGCGGTAGCGCAGGCCTGTGAGGAGGCCAAGACCTACGTCATAGGCTACAGCAACGACATGAGCCAGTACGCGCCGACTATGCAACTGACGTCGCCGATATGGCGCTGGGAAAAACTCATCGGTCCCATCGTCAGGCAAGTCGCGGAGGGAACGTGGAAATCCGAGGCAATATGGCTGGGACTCAAGGACGGCGCGGTCGACCTGGCGCCCTTCGGCGCGGCTGTCCCGGAGGACGTTCGTAAGCTCGTGAACGCCGATAAAGCGGACATCATATCTGGAAAACTGGACGTGTTCACTGGTCCGCTAAAGGATCAGTCAGGCAAGGAGATTATTAAAAAGGGAGAGAGAATGTCCGACGACGAGATCTGGAGCATGAACTGGTTCGTCGAGGGCGTCCTGGGCGACATCCCGAAATAACAGGCGGCCCATAAAAGCCCGGCGCATAATAAAACCGCAGCCGACCCGAAAGGCGGCTGCGGTTTTATGGCTTTATCTACAGCGTGTTCTTTATGAACGCTCCTCCCTGCATAATTATCTGAATTCTATCCCTGTTCTGGAAGAGAGATATCTCTTTCAGCGGATCGCCGTCCAGCAACAGCAGGTCGGCAAGCTTTCCGGTTTCGATCGAGCCGACCTTGTCCGATATTTTGAGTATCTCGGAGTTAACCTTAGTCGCCGAGAGAATCGCTCCCATGGGACCCATTACTCTGGACTTGAGTTCCAGCTCCCTGCCCTTGTAAGGCTGTCCGGGGCCCACCAGGTCCGCTCCGGAGCCGATGGTAAGCCCCGCCTTCACGGCGAACGCCAGCGCGCTCTGGGCGCTCTCATTGGCGAATTTCATCTTTCGCAGGAAGTACGCCGGTATGCCGAACTCCTCGCCTCTTGACGAAATAACGTCGTACGTAGTGAGCGTCGGGACGTAGATGACGTCCTTATCCTTCAGGATCTTAGCTGTCGCCTCGTCCATAAAATTGCCGTGCTCGACGCGTTTTATGCCCGCCTCGGCGCAAAGCTGAAGAGACCTTGGGGAGTAGCTGTGAGCTATCACTATTTTCCCTACCGCGTCAGCCTCCCATACCGCGGCCTTCATCTCTTCGAGGCTGTATTGGACTGTGTCCGGTTCGTCGGCGGGACTGGCGCACCCTCCTCCAGCCATGATTTTTATGTAATCCGCGCCCATGCGGAGCTCCTCTCTCGACGCTCTGCGAACCTGATCGACGCCGTCAGCGATTGCGCCTATGGCGAAAGGGTGTTCGATCGGCGGGTGTATCTCGGTAGGCAACCGCATATCGGCGTGTCCGCCGGACTGGGAGAGCGGCTTCCCGCAGACCTTGAGGCGCGGTCCTTTAATCAGCCCCTGCTGTTGAGCGGTCCTGAAGCCGGCGTCGCAGCCTCCGGCGTCGAGCGCGGACGTGAACCCCTGCATCAGGGTGTCCTCCATAATCGCAAGCGATTTTATGACCAGCATAGAGGGGAGATTTCGCCGCGTCTGTTCCGCCATCTCGCCCATAAAAGAGGTAATATGTATGTGCGCTTCGATGAGTCCAGGCATGAGGGTCTTTCCCCGACAGCCGATCCTTTGCGCGGATTGCGGCAGAGCGCCCGGTTTCCCCTCTATTACGTCCTTTATCTTGTCGTCCTCCACAACTACCGAGGCTGGATACTTTGGATCGCCGCCCTTACAGTCAAGAAGAGTCGCGTCTTCGAAAACAATTGTCGGCATATTCTCACTCCTTTTATATTTTTATCAGCTACAGCCCACGGTCAGGCCGGCTCAGAGCTTGCGGTTTCCATTGACGATTTTTTCTCGGCGGGAATCAGAAGGCTGAAGATCACAAGCCCCAAGGTGGAGCAAATAACGCCGGGGATTACGGAGTTAACGCCCATCGGTCTGCCCAGGTATATCTCCCATATAAAAATGGAAATAGCCCCGCTCAAAACTGACGCCATGCCCCCGGCGGGGCTCGCCTTTTTCCAGAGAAACGCTCCGAGCAGCGGTATGGTAACGGAGGCGCCGTAGATGGAATACGAAAGCATCATCATACTCAACACCTCCGGGAAGAAGACCGCGAGAGTGTAAGAGAGCAACCCGACGAGGACTATCACGATCCGCGTCCATTTCACCGTCTCCTTCTCGCTCATATCGGGCTTTATATATTTCTGACCGATGTCCAGCACTATGTTGGAGGCGGTAGAGAGGAGGAACGAGTCGCCGGTTGTGACTATGAAGGCGACGCAGGAGCAGAGTATCGGAGCGCCAAGCAAGAACGGGACGTGCTCGATGGCCATTCGGAAAATGGTGGTGTCGCCCTTTATGCCCGGGAGCATCTTGATGCCGAAGAAGCAGTAAGAGATGAGCAAAACGTTTACGTAAATCATGCCCGCGAACAGGATAGTGGCGGAGAGCTTTGCCTGTTTTGGATTCTTGGCTGCGCCGTATCGCTGAATCTGGCTCTGATCCCCCAGGTAAAGGAACATGGTCGGCAGCGCGTAGCTGAGTAACTGCAGAGTGTTCAAGCCGCCGCTCAATGACTGCTGAGCCGGAGTGAGCGCTGTGAAAGTGGCGGCGTATCCTCCCGCTTTGGAACTGATGAATATCAGACCGATTCCCATGGAGATGGCGATCATAAACGCGCTTAAGGCGTCGGTCCACGCGACCGAATACATCCCGGCCATTACGGCGAGGAAGACCATTACGACACCGGAGACGATCGTGCAAATCTGTTGATCGTATCCCGTAATCAGATTTATGATGTAGGCGACGCCTGTGAAGTTGTACGAGATAATGCCAGTGTAGGCGAGGATCACGCAGATAGACGACAAAAGTCTGGTTTTGGGCCCATACGTGTGTTCCAATATCTCAGGGACCGTGTACTTTGCCAGTTCCCGAATCTTCGGACCGAGCCATATCAGCGCGATAGCCCCGAGAGGTGAGCCGCAGTAGAAAAAAACCGCTGCATAGGGGCCATAGGTATAAGTGAAATTACCGCCGCCCATGACGCCTCCGCCGCCAAACCATGTCGCTATGAGCGTTCCAACCAAAACTGACAGCGGCAATGAACGTCCAGCCAGGAAAAACCCCTCTTTCCCCTCATTCTCGCGGGCTTTTTTCCCCAAAAACAACCCAATTAAAAGCATCAGCAAAAGATAAGCTATTATGAAATAACCATAACCGGGACTCGCTAGTGGCTGCACTTAAAATCTACCTCCTCAAAGCTGTTGTGGATTAAACAATGCTCATATTAGGTTTTCCATCTCTACCAAAGTTTATATTTTTTCGAATTTGCTGGATCACCCCTCGCGCTTGACAAGATTCACTATAATCTGACGTTGTCGCTAAGAAATTTTAAAAATCGTCAAGCTGGAATTTTAATAAAACAAAACAACAACCTCCCGCAACGCAGTATTTTGCGGTTATTGGCATTACTATAATTAAAAATTTCTAAATGAATGGCCTCATCGCACCGCGCAAATATACATGATTTTCTGGAATAAAACAATGTTTATATCGTTAAAATAATAGATACTTGAGATATTTGCCCAAATTCAAGATAAATTTAGGAAATATACGCTATATTATTAAATAACGAAAGGGTTTGAGACAAATAAAATTGCATGTATCCCGTATTTCGCATATCTTATCAAGCTGCGCCTGCTATCGTCACGAACCTGAAGATTTTCACCAAGGCGGCTCTGTTTTTGTATCTTTTGATGAGCATAGTTAAAATATATTAATGAAATACAGGACATAGGCGCGTGTTATACTTATATTCCCGGTATTTCATTGACAATGCGCCTATAAATTATATAATACAGCCATAAAGGAAAGTCCATGAATTTATATTCTCGGGCCGAGAAATAAATATTATTACCATAAAGAGGTGACGTGGATTAACACCATTTTGATTCCAAACAGGTTTTAATGACGAAAGATGAAGACATGAAACTCATTCTTGTTTTGGACAGAACCAGAAAGATTTGATACGCGCAAT
>JAISRE010000057.1 GCA_031273805.1 Synergistaceae bacterium
AGAGCAGCGACCTGTGGAAGCTGTGCGAGTTGCCTATTGCGGAGAAAGCAATGAATCTCCCCTCCGGTTTGTCCTCACCCAACTCAGGCTCAAATTCTTCCAAGATTCCCTCGGACATCGCCAGCCAGGAGTCAAGCAGCACCCTAGCCGTAAAAATATGCTTAGGGGATATCCAGCGCGACAGATGATATTTTATCTTCTCCACAGACTTCGCGGACGCCTGTTCCACCTTCGTCAGTATTACCATATCCGCTCGCAGAAGAGAGTCCTGTCTCTCTCGCAAAATTCCCGAGGGGAAGAGTCTGCCATTTCCAAACGGACATGTGGCGTCAATGAGAACTATGTCGAGGTCGCGTCCCATATGCCTGTGCTGAAAGGCGTCGTCCGCAACCACAATGTCCACGCCGAGCTCGCGCAACATCTTTACTCCATCGTATCGGTTACGCGACACCACAACTTTGGCGTCCGGAAGGCGGGAGGCCAGCATCAAAGGTTCGTCCCCGGTTGCGGATCGATCTGAGCTCAGGCCATCCTGCCCTATCCACAGAGGAGATTTTATCTCTCCGCTGTATCCGCGGCTCACTATGCCTACGGACAAACCGTAACTCATCAATTTTTTCGATAACATCTCGACCATCGGCGTCTTGTTCGTTCCGCCATGACAGAGGTTGCCTACGCTTATCACCGGCAGTGGGGGATCCAGACTGGAAAATATCCCCCTGTCGTAAAAAGCGTTTCTAACCTCTACAAATGGACGAGTCAGAGCGCCAAAGACATCCAGCAGCGCCCATAGCGTGTATCGTCCGGATTCTCCCCTTGCGTATCTAAGGTAGCTGTTCAGTATGTCAGGCATCCGTTATTCCCTTCTGAAGCTGGTACAGATTGTAGTAGTGGCCGCGACTCATAACCAACTCTTCATGACGCCCTTCCTCCACAATGTTCCCCTCCGAGATCACAAAAATCCTGTCTGCCTCCCGTATTGTAGACAATCTATGAGCTATGACCAAGGATGTCCTTCCTTTCATGGCCTCGTTCATCGCACTCTGCACCTGAGACTCCACGAGAGCATCCAGCGATGACGTTGCCTCGTCCATAAGGAGAATGGCCGGGTTCCGCACTATGGCCCTCGCGATTGCAACCCTCTGGCGCTGTCCCCCGGACAAAGTTACCCCCCGCTCCCCAACTTCGGTGTCGTAGCCCTCAGGCAGCGACAATATAAACTCATCGATTTCAGACATTCTGGCTGCGGATTTTATAGCCTGAACGCTGCAATTCGGAAGACCATAAGAAATATTATAGGCTATAGAGCCCTTCATGAGAACAGGGTCCTGAGGAACGACGCCAACTCTTTTCCTATACTCGGTTAGGTTCAGCTCCCTCAGGTCAATTCCGTCTATCAGTATTCTCCCCTTTGCGGGGTCATAAAAGCGGAGAACAAGGTCCGCTATTGTCGACTTTCCTGCGCCGGTTTCTCCGACTATGGCTATTCGCTCTCCAGGCTCGATGGAGAGATTGAGCCCCTCCAGTATCCAGTGCTCGCCCTCATACGCGAACCAGACGTTCTCAAATACAATTTTGCCCTTCATATCAGGTATGAGTATGGGGTTTGCCGGAAGCAGAACCTCGTCCCGCTCGTCCAATATCTCGAAGACCCGCTCTGCGGAGGGCACACCCTGCTGAATTGCGCTTATAACTCTGGATATGACTCTCACCGGCTGTACCAGAAGCCCGATATAGGTGAGAAACGCCATAAGCTCGCCGGTGGTGAGTCTATCCTCCACGACACCGTGTCCCCCAAGCAGGAGTATGAGCGCAAGCGCCGCAAAAAGCACGACTTCCACAAAACCCTCGAGCAGCCCGCGCGTCTGAGCACCGCGTATTATAGCCTTGAAGTGGCTCCTGCTCTGAGCGTCGAAGCGGTCATACTCCTGCTTTTCGGTGGCAAACGCGCGCACGATGCGAACGGATGAGAGAGATTCCTGCGCTATGGCAGAGAGTTGAGCGAGCTGCTCCTGTATATGGCCGCCTACGACGCGCAGCTTTGCGGACGCCCTGTCGATAGCAAGCGTCGCTATCGGCAATATCGCGAATGCGCAGAGCGTCAGAGTCCAGTTGATGAAGAACATAAAGCCCAGTATCCCCAGGAAGGTAATACTTTGACTGATCAGGTCAACCACCACTGACGCCAGAGTTCCCTGAAGGGTGGAGACATCGTTCGTGATGCGCGACATAAACTCCCCCATGCGCCTCCTGTAGAGGATTCGCAGGGATAGCTTCTGTGTCTTGTCATACAGCTCGAGGCGTATATCCATTATCACCTTCTGACCGACCCAGGCCATAAGATACCCGTGACAGTATGAGAACATGGCTTTGAAGACTGATATCAACACCACTCCGCCAGCAAAGAGAGCCAGAATCGACAGTCTCGCCTCTGTCGAGCTGTTCTTCGTGTCAAGCACGTCGTCCACTATGTACTTTATCATCCAGGGCGGTATGACCGCGAGCAGGGAGGATATCGCCATGCAGACCACTGCCGGAATCAGGCGAGACATATACGGTTTGCAATAAGCGAGCAGCCGTATATAGGGCTTGAAATCTCCCCGACCAAGTTTCATTTAAGCTCACCGATAATTTGATCAGCCCAAAAGTCATAGACCCCAGGACTGCCCATAAGAGTCACCAGCTCATCCATCCTCCGTATTACGTTTTTTTTCGCGTATTCATCCATATCGAGCCATTTGCATATCTCCTGCACCGCCAGTTCAGCGTTAGCGTTATTCTGTATAAGTTCCGGATAAAATATCTCCTCGGCCAGTAAATTTGGAATGGCAAAATACACTCCCTTCAACAGCATCTTGCCTACCAGCGCGGTAAGAGGTTTCATCTTGTACATGACAATCATATACCGCCTCAACAACAGCGCCTGAGCGGTAGCGGTGCCGCTCGAACCGGCCACCGCTTCCGATACCGCCATTATATCCCTGCCCGGTCCATCGTAATAGCTATGTGAATTCCGCTCTATATTCGACATCAAGTATTCTCTCGCCCTTTCCGAGAGCCCGGGAGCGATCGAAAAAACAGGACAGCAGCCCCGATCTGTCACTGCGGACGCCACCTCGGACAATACAGGATACAATGACTCTATCTCGCTTCGTCTGCTTCCGGGCAGAAGCGCGATTATCGAGTCGCCCGGCTTAGGGCGGCGGGTCCCCCGCACGCGGGAGCATACCTCGTCCTCGCACTGTCTGTCCCTGTTAAACTCTTCGACAAGAGGGTGCCCTGTCCAGCTGCTGTTGCAGCCCCTCGAGACGAGATAATCGTGTTCGAAATTAAAGAGCGGCATACAGACATCGACATTCCTGATCAGGTCGGCAACGCGATATTTTCTCCACGCCCAGACGGCTGGAGGCGATATGTAAAAAATTTTCCCCCGATAACCACCATGTCTGAGCCTCCTTATAAGAGGAAGATGAAAATCGGGGCTGTCGGCCACAACCATCGCTTCCGGCCGATTCTTCATGATGTTCCTGTACATCTCTCCCATAAGGCTCAATATATCCGGCAGAGAGCTCAGGACCTCGGTTATTCCCATAATGTGAAGGCGTTCGTTTTCCCAGAGCGCCTCGAATCCGGCATCCCTGCTCTCAGCGCCGCAGAGGCCGTAAATTTTTCCCTCGAACCCTCTCTCTCTAAGCAGCGTCCCGATCCTGGCGGTATAGTGATCGCCTGAGACCTCTCCCGCGCTTATGAATAAAGTTTTTGGGCCAGACGTCAATAATCTATTCCCACAACTGAGAGGTCATGCTCTTTTGCCTCCGCCGCAAATTTTTCAGGGGAGAGCACGAGAGTCCATCCGGCCTGAATCGCAAGGCACGTGAGTCCAGCCCTTCTCATCAGATTCAGAGTCCTCGGTCCGACGACAGGTATGTCAAATCTCGAGTCCTGTCCCTTCCTCATCATCTTTATCAGAACTCCCTTTCTGCAAAGCGATCCCGCCCTGAGCACTGCGGCGTCAGTACCCTCCATCGCCTCCACGGCAACGACCGATTTGTCGTTCACCACTATGCTCTGCCCAAATGAAAGAGGAACTACCACCTTAGCGATGTCGATTCCATACTCTACATCAGTCATCTCCTCGCAACTCGGCTCTCTCCCCGCTATACGCCCAGGCACAGCCAGCAGATCCCTCAAAATATCCGTGTAACCTATGACCTCGAACCCCGATTTCTCGAAAAATGCCACGATTCCGCCCAGAAGCGCGTGGTCATCCCTGGTTTCCAGAGAGGCTATCAGCTGCCTTGCCATATCATCCATCATCTCCGGACGAAACAGGAGAGTCTTTGGAACCAGTCCGGCGAACATAATCTGCCTTACATTGCGCGCGGTCATATCCATTAATGTGGAGGCAAGATCAGTTCTAAATACCGGAATAATATCGTCTGCGTGAGGAAACAACGAATCGATGTCCTCTCTCATTGTATAGATAATGGGACGTTCTCCCTTAAGCGCCATTCTCCGCGCTATTTCCTCCGGTAACTCTCCTTCGCCAGCAATCAAGGCAACGGTCATTAAACCATCTCCCAGCTTAAATTTTTTCGGTTGACGCAGTCAGAACGGCATATTCAGTCATCTTACGGTAAATCGGCGTTTTCTAAGAACAGGAGTAACAAAACATTTTTTGCATTTACCTATCCAAGTCTGTTTGCCCGCCTGATCAATATGGAACCAATGATAAGAAAAGTTGCGTTCGGCGTCCAGGCCGCAGCAATGGCAGGTATAAAATTAGCCTCGCCCAGCGACTTGCAGAACGACATTATAACGTAGTAGCAGAACACAATTACGACAGAGAGGCCGAGCCCCATGCTCGAACTCGATCTCTGCGGTCGGCTCCCTACTGCCGCGCCAACCATTACCAGGACCACGCTGGCCCACGGAACAGCTATGCGAAGGTTAAAGAGCATTCTCAGCTTCCCCGTATCGTTGCCCTGCTTTCGAGCGTTCCTGATTGTGCCATACAGCTCCTTCAAACTCATCTCGTCAGGATCGGCGGAGTTGGCGTCTATATTGGAGGGAGTCATGTCCAGATTGAGTTTCTGTTTGTCGAACCTGAAGAGCATACTGACGACTCCGTCATCCGATACCTCGAAGACCTGCCCTTCCATAAGCCACCACATCGCGTCCGCCCATTTTCCCGAGGGGGCGGATATCAGCCTGCGGATTTTGCCGTTCTCAAACTCCTGAACGAGTATTCCATCCATATCACCCGATCTTGGGAGCAGCTTGCTGATATAGATGACGCGACGCAAAACTCCGTCGGACTCCTCGCGAATAAAGACATTTTCCTTGAATATCGGCGGAACCTGTCTGAAAACCTCATATCGCAGCACATTTGCCGCAGCCCGCTCACTCATCGGGACTATAGTTTCGTTCATCACAAAAGCGGATACGGACATAAATATACCGGCGATCACCAGAGGACGAACTATGCGGCCGAACGAGACTCCGGCGGATTTGAGAGCAACCAGCTCGGAGTTCGCGGACATGTTGCCGAAGCCGAGAAGCGACGCTAAAAGGCAGCTCATGGGTATTGTCATGGTTACAACGCTTGGAAGCGAGTAAAAGAAAAGCCTCATGACTATCGCAAGCGAAACTCCACGCTGAATGACCAGGTCCGCCAGGCGAAAGAGCAGATTTCCGGCGACGAGTATAACCGTAAATGACATTATCCCGAACATAAAGGGCGCCAGCATCTGACCCAGTATGAAGCGATCCAGTATGAAGCTGTCCGGAGAGAGTTTGCCCGTAAACATATATCAGATGGCGGAGTTGATTCTCAGGATGTAGTCGGCAGCCTCTCGCACCGCGCCCCCGCCTCCACATGCTACAGTCGTCACATCGGCCGACAACAGCACCTCCTCATGCGCGTCGGCCACCGCTATGCCTATCCCTGACCACTTTATACAGGGTATATCGGGCAGGTCGTCACCGATAAAAGCGACCTCCGACTGGGCAATGCCCAGCTCGTCGGCCATTGCGACGAGATCCGCCAGTTTATCCTCCGTGCCGTTGATCACTCGAGTCACTCCAAGATCAGAGGCTCTGCGGTCAGTCGGTCCGGAAGCTCTGCCGCTGATAAAAGCGACTTCGACCCCAGACTTGATCAGGGATACTATGCCGTAGCCGTCGTGGACGTTAAAGCGCTTGAACTCGCCATTCGCGCCGTCCATATAGATGCCTCCGTCCGTGAGCGTTCCGTCGACATCCATTGCTACAAGGCGGATCAACTACATTTCCTCCGAGGAGTCATGCACAACATGATACGTACCTCGCCTGTGCCACTGAAAGAGCCCTCTCCTGGTCGAATTGGCGAATGACACGATCTCGCGGGCAAAATCGTCGCCGGGAAAACGCTCCTCTATCATGGCAATGGCCTCTCTGCGTTTTAATTTTCTGTCGAAAAGCATCCTGTAGATATTTTTTATATGAGTGCGCTGCTCCTGAGTGAAACCCCTTCTGCGAAGACCGACCGTGTTAAGTCCGTATATGAACGCCGGATTGCCGTCAACCAGCGAGTATGGAGGTATGTCCTTTATTGCCTTTGTCATACCTCCTACCATGGCGTAGGAGCCAACCCGGACGAACTGATGAAAGCCGGTCAGCCCGCCAACGACTACATAATCTCCCAGCTGAACGTATCCGGAAAAACCGACCTTGTTCGTGACCGTGCAGTATTTTCCTATGTTGACGTTGTGTCCCAGGTGACAGCCCTCCATCAGCATGGTTCCCTGGCCCACTACAGTCTCACAGCCCTCTCCCGTCGCCCTGTGTATCGTTATGTTCTCACGAAGAATAACGTCATCGGCAATACGGACGTAGGATATCTCGTTGCCAAAGTCGTGATCCTGAGGGGTTCCTCCTATAGCTGTGTACTCGAAAATATGGCAGTTGCGCCCTATTTCAGCAAATGACGTAACATGCACAAAAGACTCGATCGTCGTTCCATCTCCGATTTTTGCGCGCGCGTCGATTATGGAATATGGACCTATCCTGACATTGTTACCTATTATCGCGTCTGGGGAAACTATAGCTGTCGGATGAATGAGTATGCTGCTGGACATAGTTTCAATCTTCCTCTTCAGGTATTTCAGAGCCGGAGACACTTACAAAACCCAGGACTGCCTCCGCCACTGTCTCTCCATCTACTGTTCCAACGAACTTCATCTTTCCTATCTTTCCGCGGAAACGGATCAATGTCGCCTCTGTTCTCAGTTGGTCGCCTGGGACTACTGGTTTCCTGAACTTCGCCTCGTATACCGAGGTAAGAAACACAGTAGTACGCTCTCCCCTGGACAAGTTTTGCTCCTCCTGCGCTGCCGCCAGCATGACACAGCCGACCTGCCCCATAGCCTCCAGAATGAGAACGCCCGGCATTACAGGTTCGCCAGGGAAATGCCCTTTGAAGAACGGCTCGTTCACGGACACATTCTTGACGCCGATTATCTTCTTCTCCTCACCATCCATGTCAACTTCCAGAATACGATCCACAAGCAGAAAAGGATATCGGTGAGGCAGAAATTCCTTTATTTTTTTAATGTCATACAGACATTTGCACTTCGGTTCCTTTATGTCGTCAAACATTGTGATTTCCTCCTATTAGTTTGCCTCAATCAGCCTCTTTAGACGAAGAGCGAGCTTTGAGTGCAGCCAGTGACCTCCGCACACGCAGATATAGTGAGCGCAAAGAATGGTCCCGACCAGAGCCAGATCGCCCAGGAGATCTGTTATTTTATGGGCGGCGCACTCAGATTTTATTTTATACCCAACCGTATTGAGCGGACCGTCTTCTCCTATTATTATGACGTTCTCCAAGTCTCCGCCAAGACCCAAACCTGATTTTTGAAGAGCCTCCACCTCTGAAAGAAGGCCGAATGTTCGGGCCGGCGCTATATCACTGAGGAACGTCTCAGTGGTTATCAGTACATCCTTCATCTCGGTGCCGATTGCGGTACCGGGGTAGTCTATGACGTATGTAATCCTCAATTCTTCGGACGGAATGGCTACTATGCTCGATTTTCCCGAATCGATACACACCGGCGCCGTGATCGATCGTGGGATATATTCATCTCCTTTATCCGCAAATCCCATTTCCAATATACCCTGAGCGAACGGAAGAGCGCTGCCGTCGAGTATGGGAATTTCCGTCCCGTCGACTTCGATCAGTACATCGTCGAGACCGACGCCCGCGATAGCCGCTAAGAGGTGCTCGACTGTCCTCAAAACCGTGCCATCCGGAAATAAGACCTCTGTGTTTCTTCGCGAGTCGACGCTTTGAGCGTCCTCTATGCCGTAAGATCTGCCGCCAAACGTGAAGCGAACACCATGTCCATCGCTGAGCGGCGCCATTCTGACCGAAGAGCGCTCGCCTGAATGTATCCCAATTCCATCGAAGAGCAGCTCTCCTCCGATCGTTCTTCTGTTTCTTATCAACTAAATATCCTCCTTGCCAAAGCCTGCCGCAATGCTCCTTATGAACCTTTCAATTTTTTTGAGCCGCTCACCGTAACTCTTGATACGTCTTAACGACGCCTGGTACCGTTTTTCCGCCATGTGCTCCTGAGCCGGGAAGCCGGAAACGGTCAAGCCGCTCTTTATATCCTTACTCACCCCTGATCTTCCGGCTATAGTGACGTTATCTCCTATTACGATGTGGTCCGCTATGCCGGACATCCCGGCGGCCAGAACATGCCTTCCGAGTTTCGAGCTGCCTCCTACCGGTATAAAACCCACCAGCATACAATCCGGACCCAGGCTGCAGTTATGAGCTATGTGAATATGGACCCCCAGCTTTACTCCATCGCTTATTTCAGTCACCCCAAAGGTCGCTCTGTCTATGGTGGTGTTTGCGCCAATCTCGACATCGTCGCCTATTACCACGGTACCAATCTGCGGAATCTTATTCCACCGACCGTCATCGCCGGGAACAAAGCCAAATCCGTCACACCCTATGGAAACTCCGGAGTGTATCGTCACCCTGCTGCCGATTTTAACGAAGTCCTGTATGGCGGTAGACGCCTCGATGCGCGTATCGTCACCCACTATCACGTTTTTGCCGATGAATACGTTTGCCTGTAAAACGACTCTTCTTCCGATAACCGCGCCGTCCGATACGACACAGCCGGGCCCAATTGCGGCGTCCTCACCTATTATACTGTTTTCATGCACGAAAGCGCGCCCGTGTATACCGGGCGAGTCCCCCCTCCTCCTGTCAAAGAGAGGCAGCAAACTGACAAGCGCCGCCCTCGGGCGATCTAATTCAACCCCGTCGCGGCCCTTAATCGAGCCCTTTTCTCCCAGAACAGCGATATTGCCGGGTATCCCTTCCAGCATGTTTTTCTCCCAGACAACGCAGAGCATATCGCTCCGCGGTTCGTTGGGCGAGCACACCCCGCATATCCTCCGCGCGCCATCCCCGATCAGGACACCGCCTGTAATTTCAGCCACTTTTGCCAGAGTGATCTCTGTCATCTTTTTCCCCCATCATTCCTTAAAGGTTTACCAGAGCCCGAACGTTCCACGGGTCGCTGTATCTTGAATCGTAATGCAGCTCTATCGAGAGGAAATTATTGACTCTCACTCCAAGAGCCGCGTTGATATCGTCCTGCTCGCTGTAGCGCAGCCACGCGTAGGGCCGCCCTGCCCACGCGTCCATTCCAGCGCGGCCCCACCAGAGATCGTCCAGATTGCTCCATTCGGCGCCTAGCCAGATATTGCGCAGCGGAGACCATCTCATGCCGAATCTGGTCTCCAGATCCCAGTCGTTGAGCTGAAGAATGAGCTCAGTATAAAGCTCCATGTCCCAGTGCGGAACAATCTGGACGCGTCTGCCGAAGTGCAGCCCCAGCTCAGGATATCTCTCACTCGCCCCCGCGTACACCGACATCCAGACCCACGCGGCATATCTCCTGCTCTCGAGCTCTATATCCAGCGTCGAGACGGCGCCAGTAGCCGCGCTGACAAATGGATCGGCCCTGGCTTTTTCGACAAGGTACTCGTCCGCCAAGATCTCCTTGCTCAAAGCCACCAGATCATCCTTATGCCGGTCGAGCCATGATACCGGAATACCTATCACAGGGGCAAATCCCTTTACAAGATCATCCTTCAGGTTGGAGTGAAGCATTACCGGTATGGACGAAGAATTAATCCTGGTGGTAACAGCAAGGGTCAGTGGCTGGTCAGGGGTGAAGGCCACCTCCAGTATTACCTTTCCGTCAGCCGTGTTGCGAACCATCAGCGAAACACGCCAGCCTGGCAGGCGTTCCGCCCCTATCCGCTCGATTGCGCTCTTGAGATCCAGATCACCCCAGGAAAGCGCTTCCAATGGCACGCCCTTCATGAGGCTCTCTATCTCTTTAGACATTCCGGCAGTGTCCGCCTCGAACCATCCGTCGACAGGGTGGCTGAGGTTCGGAGGAGTTATCGCCGCGT
The DNA here is from genome assembly GCA_031273805.1 of Synergistaceae bacterium. Lineage (GTDB taxonomy): Bacteria > Synergistota > Synergistia > Synergistales > Synergistaceae > JAIRKI01. The sequence goes on from JAISRE010000057.1 coordinate 10,486, forward strand.
TCCAATCCATCGGTACGCCCTTCATGTCCAGTTTTATTCGCACATATCCTCCGTCATCGATTGTTATTGTGTCAACTGAATACCCTGACAGGAGCCTGTTTGCCACGACGCGGAGGAGTTCCTCCTTTATCGGCTTGGATTCTGACTCAGGTATATGCTCATATACGGCATTGAGGCTGCGTTCCGCGCCCTCCGTCAGCCAACTGTTCAACCCCTCCACACGAACTGACGCATACGCGCCCCATGCAGCCGCCTCGAGCAGAATAAAAACAAACAGAGTTGCGGCAGCGTTTACTGCCGCAACTCCAAAGGTATTTATTCCGGAGGATGACTTAAAACATTTCACCGAAGCCGAAATGCACCCTCGACTCTTCATCGCCCTGCGCAAAATCCAGTCTCAGATTGCCTATTGGCGTGCGCACACGAACACCTATCCCATACGCGTCAGCCATATCTCCGAAGTCAAAGTTCTCTCCATTGTTTGTATCCCATGTCTTTCCAACGTCATAAAAGAAGACGAGAGAGGCGCTCTTGTGAACCGGCAGACGAAGCTCCGCGTTGAGAAGAAACATCTGGTCCCCCCTGAAGCGCTTGTCCTCGTAGCCGCGAAGCGTGTTGTCGCCGCCAAGCGTATAATCCACAGCCCAGGGGAGATAACCGTCAGAATCACCGATTATCATGCGAGCCGCTATGATTGGGGGAATTTCGGCGACGGTGAAATTTCTCTCGAACAGGTTCGTCAGGAAGTCCATGGGAGTGTAGTATCTGGCCTCCAACCAATACTTCCAGTAAGCCCACTCTCCCCCAAGTCCATTGAGCCCCTTTTCAACTATTATGGACTCCGAGTCCCCCTTAGGGTATGCGGCATACTCGTCCATATTGTCGCGGGTAAGCCTGCCCGTGACCATGAAGTTCTTTCCGCTCTCCATCTCCTCCAATTGAGAGGGCGTCGGCTTTGCTTCGGCTTGCGCTGTTATGGTGATATCCTGCCATTCAGTCGTTAAAAACCAACTCAGCTTTGAACGCTCGCTGAACTTGCGCCCGAATCCGGCATAAGCTCCGATTCGGTCCTCGTCATATTCAAACTGGAAGACATCGTCCTTGTAATAATTCAGATCCTCCCACATTCTCTTGTAGGCGCCAACCCGCCACGAGAATACCTTCTGATCCATATACGGCTGTTCCAGCGTCAGCCAGTACTGCTCTCTGTCCCCTATATCGAAACCGATGCCGACCTTCTCTCCGCGGCCGCGCCAGTTGTTGTCGCTGTAGGAGAGCCCTCCGCTGAAGCCGCTCTGCGTCCCGTAACCCACGGATATTCCTATGCGCGCGGTCTTTGCCTCAGCGACTGTCAAAATCAGGTTGATGGCGTCAGTCTCCTCCCCGGGCTCAAAGCCGACATTGACATCTTCAAAATACCCCAGCCCCTGGAGCTTGTTCAAGGTATACCGCAGCTTCGTCGAGTTGAAGAGATCCCCCTCCGCCAACCTGAGCTGCCGTTCGATTACATATGTCTTCGTCCTCTTGTTTCCCTGGATCACTATCTCGCCGATCTTTGGCTCAGTTATGTACACGTTCACTATCCGGCCCTCTATCTTGACGTCGCTCACGCGCGCCATGACATACCCATCCTGCTGATATTTCTCCTTTATGCGCTGAAGATCATTGCGAAAGAATACTCTGTTGAAAATCATGCCGGATTTCGTGAAGCAGATCTCCTTGAGTTTTTCCTCCGAGTAAGTGATGTTCCCAAAGAAGTGTATGTCATCGATGGTTGGATTTTCTGTCACCATGAATATTATGTTAGAGCCGTCTATCTCGTCGACAATGCGATAATCCACATTTGAGAAGAAGCCAAGTTCGAATATAGCGTCCGCGTCATGCGCCAGCCGATTCTGATCCATAGGAGCGCCGACCTGCGATGTGACGACAGAAAGTATGTGGGCCGATACGACCTCTGAATTGCCCTCGATAGTTATGGAGAGTATCGGAGTCGACTGCAGGGGGGAGCGTTCGAAGCCGGAGCGGTCAACCGGCGTTTGAGGCCTTTGCTCTGTCAGCGGTTCCGCCGCATCAGCCGCGCTTTCCATATCTATCTCCACCGAACCGCGGTTCTGCTCCGGCTCGCCGACAACTACAGAGACTCCCCCAACCTCGCCAACCCCTGGCTCCGCCGCGTCCGACGCCGGGACGCCGGACAACGCGAATATACAAACCGCCATAAGCCCTAATGTCAGGAACTTCCGGCACTTCAGCATCCAGTCCAATCGAACGCTAAAAAATTTCAAATACAAAACAGACCATCTCCCCAATTGTCTTAAATAAAAACAAATTGATCATTTAACCACTTTTATCGCGGGTTCTGAAACCCCAAGAGCCCTTTGGCCGACCTGAATGAGCGATATTACATCCTCGACTGAGGGACCTATGTCAGCGCCTTCGTCCCGGCCGGGATTTGCATCCGAGGCGTGTTCTGAAGGCTCGTCGCGCGCAGGCGCTGCAGCGACGCTGGGGGCTTCAGCGGCAAGCGCCGCTCCCCGCAGAGCCGGCTTGACCTGTGATTCCTCGGCGGCTTTTTCCGGCATTTCCACCGTGACAACCACCCTGCCCATATTGGCGCTGCTGAGATTCTCCCTCAGAGCGGTGATTATCTCAGCCTCAGTGCTTGAAAGGAGCATGGCCGAATCGTAAGTCCAGCCGCGCGCCGGCCCGTCGCTGTCCACGGATAGGGGGAAAACAGCGGACAGGACGATCACCAGAGCCACAACCGCCACTCTGGTACAATATAGGCACGAGGACGCAAAACTTTTGCGATGCCGCGCCGCTGAATTCTCCTCGGCTACGCGCCAGAGATCGTCGCGAAATCCCTTTGTTTCGGCCTCCATGCACTCTATCTCCATGAGCGCGGAACTCCATGAGCCGCATTTGCACGCGGCGACACAACGCTTAAACCAACGCTCTATCCTGGCAAGACGTTTTTCCAGATATTTATTCCCGATGTCATCCACCAATCACACACCTCCGGAATCGTACAGGGCAAATCAAGTCAGCGCGCCTGTGTTAAAAATTCTCACAGCTCATGCGCCGGAAGTGGCGTCTCCTTTTAAAAACCAGTTTTTGAGCTGCGCGACTGCTTTTCTCTGCAGCCGGTATATGTGGCTGATGCCGACTCCATGTTCACGCGCCACATCATCGGCGCGCCTTCCCTCGATGATCATGGCCTGCACGATATCCCTCTCCCTATGAGTCAGGCGATTGAAACCATCGTTCAGCGCGAGAGCCCACTCCATGTTATCGAGATCCGCCGCAAAAGAATCGAAGTTCTCGAGTCTCTCCTCCTCAACCGGCATTGGAGCGCGGGCCTCCGAGCGCTGAAGAAAGTTCGCCATGCGTCCCCTTACCTTGTAATACGCGTAAGTTATAAACCTGTTGTTGCGGGCCAGATCGAAGTTATCCACAGCAGATATAAGCCCTATCATGCCCTCCTGAATCAAGTCAGGGTATGAATTATATGGAACCCTGAATTTTTTGGCAAGCCAGAAAACCATGGGTCTGTATGCCAGTATCAACTTCTCCCTGCTCTCCTCGTCTCCAGCTGCGAGGCTCTCCCACAGCACCCTCTCTTCAATGGGGTTCATGGACGAGCTGCCAGTGTCATCTTTCAATGGCATATCCTCCTGGTTGTAATCATAATTACCGTAAGATTTTATCATAACTTAGACGATAATACTCCAACGCGTCTAATTATGCCTGAAAAACCAGCTTTGCGATATCGTCATCACTCATCCTCGTGTGATGAGTGTCGTTGAGTGTGAGGATCGACGGACGAGAACCCCAAAAGTCCATAACGGTAATCGAGCAGTTGTCCATTCGGACACGCCACATCAGATCAACGTCATCGGTATTCATCATGGACGCAATGAGCGCTCGCAGTATGGCCCCATGCGCAACTATGAACGTCGCGTCTCCCGGACGTCCCCGTTCGATTATCTCACTCGCCGCCCTGCGTGAGCGTTTGACCACTTCGTCCATCGATTCCCCGCCGAGAGGGGGCACGGAAAACGGAGCGATTCTCCACTTCTCGAATGTATCGGCATAACGCTCCTTCACCTCAGTGACAGTCAGTCCCTCCCAACAGCCGAAGGAAATCTCTCTCAAGTCGTCCAAAGTTTCGACCGCAGCGTCGCCTATGTTGCGCTCCATTATCACCTCGGCAGTGCGCCGGGCCCGGACGAGGGGGCTTGAGATCACCCTGGCGGGCTCGGTCTGAGCCAAACGCTGTCCCAGACGTCTCGCCTGTTCCATACCAGACTCGTTCAGCTCCACATCCGAACTGCCCTGGTATCTAAAATTTTTGTTCCAATCCGTTTCCCCATGCCTTATGAAAAAAATCCTGTGATTCTCCCTCATATTGTCCCTGTTCGATTGTCCGTTCTCTTTGATTTTTTTTGACATATACAGACAAGTCCTCTTATCTTTTTAATTTGTGTTATATTTACACTTAGATGGTATCATTTATAATCATATGGAGCAATAACGTAATCATCTGTCGATACTTGGTAATTTTGCTTATGTGCAGGAGGAGTCCTTCAGATAAACTCAGAGCAGGTCGATATATATAACAAAATATGTCGCACTCGATATAGGAGGTTTTATAGTTATGTCTAGTTCTCTATTCCAAATATCCGGCATCAGCAGCGGGATACCGTGGGACGAAATGATAACAACGACGATAGAGGCCGCCAGCAAGCCCAAGACGCAGTGGCAGACCCGCATAGATACGCTGGAGGTCAAGAAAACGCTCTATCAGGAGCTGCAGAGCCAGTTCATCAGGCTGCGCAACAAGCTGACCTCGCTCAAGCTGGAGTCGGCCTATAAGGGCAAGAAGGCGGAGTTCACAGTATATAGCCCGTCCGGCGCCAACGCGGACAGCATTGTCACGGCCACCGTCGGCAACGACGCCGTCTTCACCTCGTGGGAAATCGACGTCAAGTCGCTGGCCCGGGCACAGCGCCATGTCTCGGCCAGATTCGACGACGCGGGGGCGTCGCTCGGCATATCCGGTTCGTTCAGGATCCACGTCGGCAACAGCTACGCCACGATAGATATCAGCTCGGCCGACTCCCTGAGGGAGATCAATCAGAAAATAGGGCAGGCCACGGACCAGTACGGCAACAAGATGAACGTTACGGCCAAACTGCTCGACAACAGGCTCGTGATCGAGAGCCTCATCAAGGGCGTCAGCAATAACGGCGTCAAGATGGGCGAGTCTCTGGTGATGTTTGAAGACGGGACAAACGAGATGTACCTGCCGCGCTCATCAGTCCGGGACGAAAACACCGGCAAGTACGTTTATCCGCCGCAGATCCTCGAGCTGACGTATGAGGACACAAACGTCGACGGTACCAAATATATATATCAATACAAGTACGGGACCGATTTTACTTACGACTCGGACCTCGGCAAGATAACATGGCTCACCGGCCCGGGGACGAGACGCCCGCCGGAGGGCGCGTCGTTCAACGTAATATACAGCAGGGACAATCTGACTGGAACACGTACCTCGGCACAGAAGGACGCAGCGATACCAGAGTCGGCGTATTGGGATGAATTGCTCCTCATATCGAGCGGAGTGCCGTATGACGACAGCTCAAATCTGAGGGTATTCGCAAACGGTAAAGAATACGTTCAGGGGACCGATTTCGACGTCATTACGCATACGGACGGGAAACAATATATACGATGGGGAATGGGAACCACTCCACCGCCGGTTGCACCGGATGATATGCCCGCAAACGGTTCATATATATTGCAGATCGGCGGCGACGCGGTGTACAGCACGAATGAGAGCGTGCTGTACATTGAACCGGTCGATAGCAATTGGCAGGTAGCACGTGACAGCACAACAGAGACGGTCTCAGGCAACGCAGCCTCGCTGAATTGGGATATATTGCCCCCCTCCCCAAGCGGAGCGCCGTACGACGCCAACTCAAATCTGAGGATATTCGCAAACGGCGTCGAATACGTTCGGGGAGTCGATTTCCAGGTCATTACGCATAACGGGAACCAATATATAGAATGGATAACGGGAACGGGATCCACCCCCGCAAATGGTTCATATACATTGCAGATCGGCGGAGATTACACCAGCAACTCCATTCTGGCGCAGCTTGGCTTTATAACCCCGGGCAACACGAACGACGACTGGGTGTTCACCGAAGGGAGCTACACCAACGCGGAAGACGCGACACTCTATGTGGACGGCGTGAAGATGACTAGGCCGAGCAACACGATCGACGACGTCATCGCCAACGTCACACTCGAACTCAAGGGCATAGGGGAAGTTAAGATGAACATCACCCAGGACGTCACCACGACCATAGAGGATCTCGAGTCGTTCGTCGAAGAGTACAACGCGGTCATGGAGTGGATAAACTACTACGTATCCCAGAAAGAGGACGCGGCCAACCAGGTGAGCGAGGATGATCATCTGTCGTCGATCTTAGCAGAGAGCAAGGGCAATACTGTTTTTGGCGTACTTCACGGTGATCAGCTGCTCTGGAGCATAAAAAACCAGCTCCGCTCCAAAGTCGCCATGCCTCAGCCGATACTGCCCGGAGCGATCGCGTCGAGAAAATTCCAGCATCCATCCGCGGAACTCAACGTCAAAGGTTCGTTTTATCTTTACGTCGGCGGCAAGGCCACAAGAATAGACGTCACGAAAAATGACTCCCTAGAGGACATCCAAAGGAAACTGGAGGAGTCCACAAATATCTTCGCCCCCACCGCTGCCGGTACCCCCCTGGGCGCCAGCATGGGGCTCTCCGTCTCCATAAACAACGGGCAGTTGATCATCGGCAGCTCCGGCACAGCATCGTTCGACGCATCAGGTCAGGTGACGCTGGACACCAGAAACGGGTCGATCAAAAAGAGCAGCGACAACTTCGAACTTCTCGATTTCCTCCCCGTTATGGAGTCCCCTATAAGCGGCTCGCTCACCATTTCGACCGGCTCCTATCAGTACGACTCCAACGGCAATGTCATCCAGGAGCCGACGATATACCGGGACGGCATTGACTATAAAGTAATTACGGAGACAAACGCGAACGGCGCGCTGCAGAGCCGTATAGAGTGGCTGCAGGGGGGAAAGAGCCCAGTCCCCAATACAAACTATGATTTTTCCTACTCCTACAAGGCCGATTCGGTCATGATCTCCGAGATCCAGGGGTCTGGCGATTTATTGGGCGAAACAAACGACCTCTCGTGGCTTAACTTCCACCCTGACTCCGGCAAGGCAATGCTGGCAAACCTGGGCTTCACCACTGAATCCACGGACAACGGCAAGAGCGGTTATCTCGAGTTCGACTCCGATAAATTCTTCGAGCAGGTTCAGGCGGATCCCAACGTCGTCGCGAACGTAATGCAGTCCTTCATGCGCGACATGGATTCCTACATAGGCAACCTGGTCGACAGCTCCCAAATCATGGTGGGCGGACAGACTATCACAAAGGGGCGCATTGCGGGGGCGCTCTCCTCGATCGACGTGGAGCAGGCGACGCTGTACGAGCGCATATCGAAGCTGGACAAGGAACTAGAGGCGAAGCAGACGTCGCTCTACAAGCAGTACTCAGACATGGAGGTCGCCATTCAGAAGCTCAACGCCCAGATGTCGGCAATAACCAATTTTATTAGCAGCACCAGCAGTACCAGTACCAGCAGCTAGTACGCGACGGGGCATCCCGTACACATCACATCGGCAATGGGGACATCGAGCCCCGCTGCCGATGTTTTTTTAGAGCGACTGGCCGGGCTGGCCGGGGAGGGATGTGGAAGAAGTATGAACCAACCCCATCCTCCACGCCAGCACTGCCGCCTGCGTGCGGTCGTTGAGGCCCAGCTTCTTCAACAGATGGCTTACGTGGTTTTTGACTGTCTTCTCGCTCAGGACCATCTTCGCCGATATTTCCAGATTGTTGAAGCCCTGGGAGAGCCAGAAGAGCACCTCTTTTTCCCTCTGGGTAAGGAGTTGCAGGACGTCATTCTCCTCCTTGTGCTTCTGAAACGATGAGAGCAGTTTGCCCGCGACCTTCGGATCGACGTAGGACTCGCCGCTGAAAACCGAGCGAAGCGCTGCCAGGAGATCAGGCATACTGGACGACTTCAATATATATCCATTTATTCCAAGAGCGGAGAGGTTTGCCAGATGCTCCTCGTCGTCATACGCAGTAATCGCCACAAACTTGGAGCGAATATGCGTGCCCTTCAGTTTGCTGACCACCTGCCCGCCGTCCATACGCGGCATGTTGATGTCCAGGAGAACTATATCAGGGTCAGTCGAAAGGATGAGCTCCACGGCCTCGACCCCATCCTTGGCCTCGCCGACTATCTCGATGTCACTCTCCAACTCCAGCAGTCGTCGCAGCCCCTCTCTGAAGAGTCGATGGTCGTCGGCGAGTACGATTCTAATTTTTTTCATTATCATCTCTCCCTAATGGAACTCTGAGTGTTATACGTGTGCCATTCCCAATCTTGCTCTCTATATTTAGTGTTCCATTTACAAAATGAACGCGCTCCGACATATTGGCCAGACCATATGACCCTCGTTCTGCAGCGGACATCTTGCCGCTGTCAACATCGAAACCACAGCCGTCATCCTCGATAACGAGAGTGAGATCTCTGTCGGTATATCCGTACTTTACCTTTATATGCTTTGCCCCGCCATGCCTGAGAGCGTTCGACGCCGCCTCCTGGACTATGCGGAATACGTTGGAGCGCAGGACCGATGGGAAAGAATCCTCGTCCTGGGTGGAATCAACCTCGAAATTCACCCCATGTCTCTCCCTGTAGTTTTCGGCAAGACGCGTTATGGCGCGGCCCAATCCTTTTTCGAGCCCCAGGGGCTGCAGCTGTATTAAAAATGCCCTGAAGTCGACAAGAGCCTCCCGCAGCTGAGCCTTTATCCTCCCTATCTCGACATTGATGGCCTCATGATCTCCTTTTTGCACCACAGCTTCAAGATACTCGAAGGACAACAGAGACGCGGCAAACTGCTGTATCGGGCCGTCATGAATTTCACGCGCCAGTCTTTTATTTTCACGCTCCGCAAATTGCAGCGCAAGCGCGGTTGCGCGCATATCCCCCGCTGACTTGATGGAGTCCAGCGAATCCAGTCTGCTCTTCAAAATACCCACAGCCAGGCGGAGTTTGCCCATCATGTTCGTGCTGTGCCCCATTATGCGCTCCATTCGCACCTTCTCGCGCTCCAGATCATCCCGCCTGCGTCTGAGATAACGTTCGCGCTCCTCGAATGAGGCCCTCAGTCTCATATAACGCTCAGCTTCCTCGTACGCCTTGGCCTGGGCTTCATAATCGTGATCTTCCTCAGCGCTTGCAAGCTGTCGCCTCGCCTGCTTGTACGCCTCAGTAACCGAGTCGTTAGCGGCAAGCACATCCCTTATTTCCTTGCGAACAGAGTTCAGTTCGTCGTAGAGATCGCGCAACCCAATCATTACGTCGTCGCGGATACCTACAACGTGATCTATGCTGGAGCCAAGGAACTCGTGAGTCCTATCAAGGACGCTCTGGAGTTTGTGCCTGTAATTATCATCGGGCATTACTTGAAGCATCATCCTCTCATTACTGAGTGATTATATTATACTGAATAGAAAGAATTACGGTAGTGCTTTGACCGATATTTGCTAAACCGGTGATCGTAAAACTTAATATGGCTAATTATAAGGGGGCGATCCTTTGAGGGACGAATTCAAAAAACTCGGACTGAGCAAAAAAATTGTAAAAAAAATAGGGACAGCAATTTTCGATTTTTCGATGATACGCGAAGGTGATAAAATACTTGTGGGGTTATCCGGCGGCAAGGACAGCAACCTGCTGCTTTATTCACTTTGCAGACTTCGCCGTCGCAGTCCGTTGCGCTTCGATGTTTCAGCGCTCACGATAGACCCTGCTGACGAGCAATCAGATTTAGGGCGCCTTGCTGAATATGCCGAGTCGCTGGGTGTTTCATTCAGCGTCGAGAGATATCCGATATTCAGGATTTTGGAGGCAAGCCAAAGCAAGTCGCCCTGTAGTCTGTGCGCGAATATAAGGAGGGGAATGCTTGCGTCTGCGGCAGGTGCGCGAAAATGCAATGTGCTTGCGTTAGGTCATCACATGGATGACGCAATAGAGACGGCTATGATGAATTTGCTCTACGCCGGACGATTCAGGAGCTTTCACCCTCACATAAAGATGAGCCGCAGCGGGGTGCGGGTGATAAGACCGCTGATATATGTGCCGGAGAGAGAGATCATCGAGGAAAATGAATTGCTTGGACTGCCAAGAGTAGATTTTAATTGCAAATATGCCGCAACATCGCAGAGAGCGCGCGTAAAGGATCTGATTCGAGATCTGTCCGGCAAATCTCGCGACATACCCGGCAACATAATTCACGCGCTCAAGAACTGCCGGGAATCTGACGCATGGAGCGAGGAGGTAGAGCATGGCTTTGAATGAAGATGTATTGGAACGATATTTTTCATGGGATCCCGCGCAGGATCCGGAATTTGCGCCCTTTATCATTGGAGAGGGCACGATAGGGGGCAAGGGGCGATCGCTTCTATATGCCATAAGGGTACTTCGCGACTCGGAGGATGAGCGGCTTAGAGCAGTTGTGCTTCCCAGGTCGCGATATATCGGTTCAGGCGTCTTCCAGGACTTCATATCTTGCGTGCCGAATCTCGATGATCTGAGACGTCACGCGACTCCGGAGGAGCTCGAAGCCGAATTTCTGAAGATCGAACTCCCCGACTACGTAACAAAAGCTCTCTACGGGTACCTCGCGGAGATGCGCGATCCCGTCGCGATAAGAAGCAGTTCCATGCTGGAGGACTCGCTCAAATATTCATTTGCCGGAAAATACATGTCCCCATTTCTGTTGAACTCCGAGGAATCCCTGGAAGTTCGAGTGAAGGCGGTGGAGCATCAGATAAAGAGGGTATATTCGAGAACTTATTTCCCCGCTGCGGAAATTTACAGGCGAAAGCACGGGCTTTCCGACGATCTGATGGGTATTGTGATAATGAGAATATCGGGGAGATGGAGGGGAAATTACTATTACCCAACTACAGCGGGAGTCGGATTTTCCTACAACGGCCGACGGTGGACCACCAGGATAAAGCGGGAGGACGGGCTTATAAGGATGGTCTTCGGATTGGGTACAATGAGCACGAAACGCGGATATGCCAGAACATATTCCCTGACAAACCCATACCTCCGCCCGGAGGGGTCAAGCGCTTTCAAGATAATGAAACACTCCCAGGAACATTTTCACGCGATAGACAGAGCGACGGGGGAACTGACAACCATAGACATCAAGGAAGTCTGGCGCGATTCATTTCGCTGGCACCCTGACTTCTCCACATACGCGAGCCTATATATATACGACGAGAATCAGGGTTACTTCGGCTCGCTGGACAAGACCAGCATCTTCTCACCCACAGAGGGAAAGGTGTGCATGCCGTTTGAATCTTTCCCCAGGGCGCATGCCCGCTTTTTCAAGACCATGTCGGGTCTCATGCCGTTGCTGCAGGAAAAAATGGGTACCTATGCGGACATAGAGTTCGCCTATGAACCTCTGGAAAACAGACTTGAACTTTTGCAGGCCCGTCCGCTCTGGATAAAGGAGGGGCACGACTCCGCGCTCGGTCCGGCTTTGGACGGATGCGAGACAATACTGCGCGCGGACAGGATGGTAACGGACGGAAGCAAGGAGGGGATAAAGTATCTCGTTCTGGTCGACCCGGAGATATATTCGGCAAGCGGAGAATTTCAGAGCATTGCGAGGGCGCTTGGCGAGATGAACAATCGAATCTCCCCGGAAAAATATATCCTGGTCGCTCCCGGGCGAGTCGGTTCGAGCAGTCCCGATCTCGGAGTCCCGGTAAGGTATGACGAGATCACGAGCAGCGCCTGCATAGTCGAGGTCGGAATACCAAAGACCGGTCACATGCCTGAGCTATCGTATGGAACACACTTTTTTTCGGACCTGGAGACGGATGAGGTTCTGTACATGCCGGTGTTTCAGGGTGAGAAGGACAACGCCTATAATGAGGAATGGTTTCAACAAACACCGTACGAGTACGGCGAACACGAGGCCATACGCCTATATAAAGGGAACTTTTCGGTGTACATGAGCGGCGATCAAAATATAGGCGTGGTAAGCTGTCCGGCAACATAAAACCACGTACATAAAACAGCCGATTCCTTAGGGAATTAGGAGGACTCGGCTGTTTTTTCAAACCATATGATTAAACCTGCACAACGCTGCTTTTCACCCGTTTGAAGAATTCGCCGGCTTCGTCAGCGTCACTTTTATACGAGTCCCTGCCCATCAAACCGTACGTGTAACGCTTTCCCTGCTCAACTCCAGGCTGATCGAAGGGATTTATGCCCATCACGCGTCCGGCCGCGGCGGTTACGTACTCCAGCAGGAAAATCAGCCCTCCGAGAGTCGCTTCGTCGAGACGGTCCAGCTCTATCCAAATGACAGGGCGCCCGGCCTTTATCAATGCAGCGGCAGTGCTCATTGCCTCGAAACTGAGCATCTCCCCCATAGACTGTCCGGAGAGATACGACAATGAGACAAGTGACTCGTCAGAGACCGTCGGGAGCTTTATCTCCTCTCCGCGACTGCGGATGTTTATGATTGTATAGATCTTGTCGTCAGGGCCCGCAGTATAGAGCTGCACCTGAGAGTGCTGGTCAATGGCGCCAAGCGCCCTTATGGGCGTCGAACCCAGCCCGTCCTTGCCCACGCTTTCGCCCCACAACTGAGCAAACCACTCGGCAAAGGTCTCAAGTCTGTTCGAGTAAGGCATAAGCACGGTCATCGGCCTGCCCGAACTCTGATGCAATATCTGAACTGCCGCCATAAAGAGCGCCGGGTTTCTCCGAATATCCGTAATGGACGATATGAATTTTTTCATCTCAGACGCTCCGGACAGCAGAGATTTTATATCAGCGCCAAGTGCTGCCGCAGTAACAAGTCCGCACGCGGACAAAACAGAAAATCTTCCGCCAACCGAGGGGGGGATTTCAAGAGATCTGCACCCGCGCGCCTTAGTATAAGACCTGAAGACCCCTCCGCTTGGGTCGGTAATGACCAGAATATCATCGTCGATTTTGCCGCCCGATGAGGCTTCCATCATCGATCTGAACCAAAGAAACTGCGACATCGTCTCCGCTGTAGCTCCCGATTTGCTCACGCCGATGAGAGCTGTCCGAGACCCTTTAACGCACTCCCAGATGGCGCGCGCTTTGTCCGGGTCAGGATTGTCGGCCAGATAAAACCTCGGCGCGCGTCTGCCCGCCGCAGTGTCGTTAAAGTACATTGGCAGAAGCGCCTGATGCAGCATCAGATTACCGAGAGCGGATCCTCCTATGCCAACGTGAATGATGGAGTCGTACGAGGCGAGCCATTCAGCGGTATCCAAAATTTCAGACACGTTCTGATCCGGAAGATCGTACCACCCGAAACCGGACTCAATCGCGGCAGATCCGTCAAGA
>JAISRE010000063.1 GCA_031273805.1 Synergistaceae bacterium
CACGCTCAATCCTGACATAGAGGAAAAGTGGCGGCCCATGTACGATAGTTATCGCATCGGCCTCAGACAGCAGGGGGCGCTCGACTTCGACGACCTCATGATCCTGCCGCTCCATATACTTCTCAACAACAGGGACATATTGGAATCAGAGCGGGCTCGCATCGAGTGGACACTGGTCGACGAGTATCAGGATGTAAATATCCCTCAGTACACGCTGCTCAGAACGCTCGTGGGGGACTCGGGGCGTCTGATGGTGGTGGGCGACCCCGATCAGTCGATATACGGGTGGCGTGGCTCGGATATGTCGCTGATACTCAACTTCGAGTCAGACTTCAGGGGAGCTCGGGCGATCACGCTGGACAGAAACTACAGGTCAACGACAAACATCCTGGCTTCCGCAAACTCCGTTATACAGAACAACAACGAGCGGCACGACAAAAAACTATGGACCAATGCTGAGGGCGGGGCGCCGGTTCAGGTCATGCTCTCGCTGAGGGACATCGACGACTTCAAGTTCATAACGAACGAGATCAGCCATCTTGTATTCGAGGATGGGTACGAGTACAGCGATATAGGCATACTGTACCGCATGAACGCGCTCTCGCGCGGCTACGAGCAGGCGCTGCTGGAGAACGGCATACACTACAGCATAGTGAGAGGGGTCTCGTACTACGACAGAAAAGAGGTAAAAGACGTGCTGTCCATGCTCCGCCTCTCGGTAAACCCACACGACGAGGCCTCTCTGTCCCGCATCGTAAACGTGCCGAAACGAGGGCTCGGGGAAAAGAGCGCGGCCGAACTGGGAAGGTATCTCGCCACTGCTTGCGGAGATCCGCGCAGGATATGGGAGGAAATAAAGCTCAACCCTCCGCTGAAGGGCAAAGCAGGCGCGGGCGCCTCGAAGCTGGCTGAAATAATGCTCGGTATAGCGGAGGAAAAATCCCTGGAGGGCGCAGTAAATTTTATATTGTATAATGCTGGTTATGAGGAATATATAAGAGAAGAGTATCCGGACGACTGGGAGGACAGACTGCAGAACGCGCGGGAGTTCATCTCGATAATCCCTGAGAGTGGGAGCGTGTCCGAGGCTTTGGCGCAGGCCGCCCTTTTTACGGACCATGACGCTGCGGATACCCGCAATTCAGGCGTATCTCTCATGACGCTTCACGCCGCAAAGGGATTGGAGTTCCCGGTCGTGTTTCTTGTCGGCCTCGAGGAGAATATATTTCCAAGCGAGAGGTCGAAGTTCAACCCAGGAGGCATCGAAGAGGAACGGCGGCTCTGCTATGTCGGCATGACGAGGGCCAGAGAAAGACTCTATATTACCGGTGTCGTGAACAGACTGCTCTTTGGCGCATTCAGGAGATCGAATTTTTCCAGATTTATCTCAGAGCTTCCCGATACGGTTACTATAGTCGACAGGACGAAAAATGGGAGTGGTAAAGATGTTCACGGTGGCTCTGACAGGAGAGGTTGGCGCTGGTAAGAGTTCCGTTGCGCGCGTATGGAAAAGCCTTGGAGCACACGTTATCGACACGGACCTGATAGCCAAGGAGCAGTGGCAGAGACCTGAGATAATGATGGCTGCCCGGCGCCGCTGGGGAGATGATTTGATCAGGGACGGTATCCCTGACTACTCAAAAATAGCCGAGAGAGCTTTCGAGAACGGCGAGGAGCACGATTTCACCAACAGACTGATTCATCCCGGCGCAATCGAATCGACAGCGCGCATGATGCGCGGGCTTAGAGGATGGGTGACGCTGGAGATCCCGCTTTTATTCGAGAGCGGGTGGCTCGACCTTATAGACTGTATAATCTGCGTGACCGCCCCGGACGACCTCAAGGCGGCGAGAAACTCCGTCAGAGGCTGGGGAAATGACGAGATCAGGCGGAGAGAGAAATTCATGATTGACATGGCGAAAAAACAGGCAATGTCTGATATAGTGCTCTGTAACTCGGGCAGCATGGAGTCCTGGGAGACGCAGGCGAGGGAACTGGGTCTTCTGATGCGGAGTATGGCGTGGGTGTACGAGCTGACCACATACTGCAGCAGCGAGGATAACGCGCGGCACATCGCGTCAGCTCTCGTGGAGAACAGGTTTGCCGCCAGCGTCAATATATCTGCGGCGGAGAGCTGCTATCGATGGCGAGGCGAGGTCTGCCGGGAACAGGAATGGGGGTTGCGCTGCATGACCACAGAGAGAGCCCTGAGAGGCGCCATAGCGTGCATCAGACAAAACCATACCTATGAACTGCCGTGCATAACGTCATCTGAGGTCTGCCGCTCGAATTTCGAAACGCTCAAGTGGGTGGTGGAGTGCTGTGATGACACATATCCATTATCGGAAGGAAGTGCTTAAATTCAGATGGGCATGTTCTCTGTAAATAACATCGCCGATATACTCCTCAGTATCCCGGCTCTTTTATGGGCTCTATCGTTTCACGAGTTCTGCCACGGATGGGTTGCGTATAAACTGGGAGACAGAACTGCGGCGTCTCAAGGGCGCCTGTCGCTCAATCCATTGCATCATCTCGACCCGGTCGGCACACTCATGCTTATATTTTTCCATTTCGGATGGGCCAGGCCGGTGCCTATCAACTCCAGATATTTCAAAAACCCAAGGCGGGACATAGCGCTCGTGAGCCTCGCCGGCGCGGGCGGCAACTTCCTGAGCGCCTTAGTAACGGCTATTCTGTGCGGTATCTTGACCAGGTTCTTTCCGCAAGCTCTGTTCCAATCTCGAACGGTTACGACCGCGTTTGGTCAGGTAATGGTGAATATGCTGCTCATAAACGTCGGGCTCGGGGTATTCAACCTGATACCCATACCTCCGCTGGACGGCTCGAAGGTTTTGGCGGTATTCCTTCCCCCGTCCGCGCTGAGCGCGTTCTTTTTCCTCGAAAGATACGGCATGATAATAATTCTCGTACTGGCCTTCTCAGGTGTGCTGAGAGTGATAATGCTGCCGTTTTTCAGCATCATGCAGTCTCTCTTCTTTCAAATTATCTCTTTTATAGGAGGATAAGTTCATTAGATGAAAATACTGCTCACCAACGATGACGGGGTCATCTCACCAGGTATCCAGATCATCTCGCGCATGCTCGCGGACCACGGCTGGCTTTCCGCCGTAGTGGCCCCCGACAGGGAGAGGAGCGGCATGGGACATGCCATAACAGTCGATCGCCCCGTGCGCGTGCACCCGCTCGACCCCGGGATGTTCGCCTCCGACGTGTCGGCCTACTCCTGCGACGGCACGCCGACGGACTGCGTCACCATAGGGCTGGAAGCCCTCTCCCCTCAGGCCGACTTTGTGGTCTCCGGCATCAACCAGGGGCCCAACATGGGAGACGACGTGACCTACTCGGGCACCGTCTGCGCGGCAATGGAGGGCGTTATTCTCGGGCGTCCTTCGGTCGCCATTTCGCTCTGCCTCAATCGAGGCGATAACTTCAAGCACAACACGACCGCCGCTCTGGTCGCCACCGCGATCCTCAGTTACGTCGAGAAGACCGGCCTGCCCAACAATGTCCTGCTGAACGTCAACGTCCCGAACGAGCTCATCAGAAAAATCAAGGGCTTCAGGATAACCAAGCGCGGCACTCGCCTGTACAGGGACAAGTTCACCTACCTGAAGGACCCTCACGGAAGTGACTGTTACTGGCTCGCCGGGAAGATCGAGGATGTCTTCGATGAGGGAACGGATGTCACGGCGGTGCGCGAAGGGTATGTGTCAGTGACCCCGGTCAACATGGATATGACGGACTACGCCGTGCTGGATGAAATGCTCTCGGAGGGCGTCGGCAATATTTTAGCGAAATCACTGAACATCACCGCGAACTAGGGAAGAGAGGATTTATCGTTAGGAGCTTAAAGGGTGAAGATTTTAACCCTTGCTGCGTCTCTTGCTCCTAAACAGCAAAACGCCGCTTAAGCGAATTAATCAGCGGTTCCCTAGAGCTCGTCGCCTCTTCAATTCAGCTGCGCTGCCCTTGTGAGATCCGGCGATCACACGAGGGCAAGCAGCCTAACCCAAACGCCGGTCGCGCCTCGCACTGCTGGGAACGTCCCTATCGTCGCGCACCTTGCGCCCTCTATCATCTCCAGGTTGCAGACGTTTTCCACGATGGGGATACCGTTACCGAGTAACCTGCGGTGGATATCCGACCTGTCAGGCGGTTCCGGCGAGAAGAAGTCAATGGCTGCGTAGCGCACCCGCCTCGATATGAGATAATCTGCGGCATCCAGTGACAGACAGGGATAGCCGTCATCTACATACGCGCTCCTGCCAAATCCCCACAGCTCTGAATGACGAGTGTGGAACAGGACCGCATCCCCTGGCTCTATAAACCCATTCTCCATTTCGCACGCCGTTATATCGCTCGCCGATATCTCGCACTTCCCGGGTCGGCCTGTCTGAATAACCACAGCGGGCCCTACAAGGATATCCGCCGGCCATGAATCTATAGAGCCCCAGCCGTCCGCCACATGGCTCGGAGCGTCCATGTGAGTGCCGACGTGGGGGCAGTAAGTTATCGTCTCCACGTTATACAGCCCGCTATGCGTATTCTCGTAAAAATCAAGGCGCGGCATAGGGTCTATCGACGGCATGTTCTCGTCGAACGGGTGCGACAGATCGATTATTTTCCCGTATGAAACGCAGGGTATATTCATGCCGCTCCCATTATTAGGGGACGCTCCCGGTATTTTTTAAAACTTCAACGATCCAAAACATCTTCGTACTCCTTCAGCATGAGCGTCATGGAGGCTTTCGACCAGTTCAGCGGAATAATTGGGCTCGGCACTGCCCACAGCTCTCCGCCGGAGGCTATAAAATTATAACTCTCCGGCAGGGCAAATTCGGGAACCGGCATGCCGTCCGCCCCAAGGCTCGGGCCGCCGTTTTTTCCCGCTCTTCCGGAGAACTGTCCGAGAGCTCTGTTTGTATATTTATAAGCGTTGGCGAGGTCGCTTTTATCGCGCGAATCCCGATACAGCATGAGCCACGCTTTCGCGTACCATGAGTCGAAAAACCACTGGGCCTCAGTGCCCGGTATATAGTTATGCCGTCTATCGGCGTAGCTCTCTTCTTTTACGTCTGTCCTTATATCCTTGAACCAGAAGTTAGCTGATTGATAATCGTCGTTGAAGTATCGGCGTATGCCGAAGTCGCCGGCGAGGTCATGTACTATGTTCATGATCTTGTACTTTTGCTCCGGAGACAGCCGGCTCAGTTTCGCTGGGTATATCAGGTTGAGCAGCGCCGCGTCGGCGGTTCGAAAACGCGCATCGCTCCTGTCATAGCCCGGCGACTCTCCGCCCAACTCAAGCTGTTTTCCGATGAGCTCGTAACCCCTGTCGATCATCCTGGCTATATTAGCGGAGCTTGTCCTCGTACTCAGCCCAAGTTTCGAGGACTCCCTCTTAAACGCGCTCGTAAATTGTCTGGCCCGTTTGCCATCGCTCTTTGTCGTCCTGTCGAGATTTTCGAGCGCGGAGACGACCAAACCCACAGATGAGGTGTTCAGCCTGGGAATCTCCTCCCATGCCCCCGAGTCCTCCATCTCATAAAATTTCACCGCGTCGAGATACGCAACAAGGCGCGCCAACGCCGCCATTCTGCCATTTTTTTTCAGATCGTCCATCGTCAGCGCGCCGTCGTTAACGGCGTCAAGCGCAGCGTCCAAAAGCAAGCCCAGCGCGTCGT
>JAISRE010000066.1 GCA_031273805.1 Synergistaceae bacterium
ACCGCGCCGCATTTACAAATTTTAGCGCAAATGCCGCAGCCCTTGCAAAAATCGTAATCTACGGTGATTTCCGGAGAGATTGCGCCGTCAGGGCAATAGAGATAACACTGACCGCACCGTACGCAACGTTCCGCATCGACAACCGGTCGCGCGCTGCGCCATCCGCCGTTGGACGACACCAGATATCCCGCCTCAAATGCGGTCACTTCAGGTATTTTGTTCGGCGACTGCTTTAATTGCATCTTTATTCCTTTCCCAAAGTTTTTCCGGCATCACTTGTTCGATTGCCTTCTCCAAATAAGTTATTTCTATTCCCAACTGAGCCGCCAATTTCCCAAGCAAAATGGTGTTTACCGTCGGCAGTCCTAATTGTTCGGCAAGCAAAAGCACGTCCGGCGACGCGTTGACTAAATCTACGGTGAAGTCAGGAACGGAAATCTCGCTGCGGTCTGCAACGGGCTTATTATCCAGCTTTGTAAAAGCTCTCACCGGAGCGCCGCGCCGCTCTGGGCCGAAAGACGGAAACGCCAGCGCGTATCCGCCCTTTAGCACCCAGGCCGCGCCGAGAAGTCTGGATACCGTGAACGCACCCTGACCGCCTCTGCCTTTCCAGAGCACTTGTATCATACAAAGTCCCCCCATTTTTATTGGTTTACAGCCATCAGTTACATATAACCGTTATTGCTTCCACCTGACCAAATAGCGTTGTAACAAATTAAACAGAAACGTAATGGCAGTAACCACAATCCCAATTGTAAATACACCCGCCAGAGCGTTCGTATAATTGCCAAAGTTAGCATAGTTGTTTACATAGTACCCCAAACCGCTTCGCGCGCCGATCATCTCGGCGGAGACAAGCAGAATGAAGGAAACAGAGAGACCTTGATTACAACCGATGAAGATATGCGGCAGCGCAGCGGGGAGTATAATCTGAAACAGCATCGTAAATCTGCCCACGCACAGCGTTTTTGCCGAATCGACAATAGGTTTTTCCACATTCAGAACGCCGCTCACAGTACTCGCTAATATCGGCCAAAATGAAGCCAACACAATCACGAAAACAGAGGCATGGTGAAAAGTCGGCAGCAAAACGATAGCATATGGTATATATACAATTGGTGAAATGGAACTCAAGAACTTTGCAATGTAACCTGCCGCGTCTCCTATACGCGTATTCCACCCCAAAAACAAACCGAGCGGAATGGCAATTACAACGGCAATCAGGTATCCCTTGAATATCAACGCCAGAGAATCTTTTACGTTGATAAGTATTTGACCGAAATCCAAGACAAATCGATCTAAAACCGCGCCGGGAGGCGGAAAAACAGCTTGTTTGGCATTGCCCGGCAGATCAAATTTTATGGTCGCCAGAACCCAAAAAATCAGAAAAACAAAAATAACCCCCACCACATCTGTAAAGACTCTGCGGAAACGTTCCTTTTTAACAAAAAATGAAACCGATAGAAGGATAACTTCAAGCGCAACCGCCAGCCCTATCGTATAAAGAGGGTAATCTTTAATACGGTAGGGTTTGTCCGGCAATAGCTGAACCAGAATAAGCACTGCGAATAAAGCGTTTGGTATTATAAAAAGTCGCTTAAATATCATTTTCAAATCGCGTATTCCTCATTAGCGGAGATACCGATGTTCTCATCATAAAATATAGCCATCAGTTTGTTTCTCAAATTTATATATTCACTCGCTTCCCTTATCGCGGAATGAACGCGCGGCCGCGGGAAGTACACGTCAAATTCAGCGGCGATTTGTCCGGGACTGTTTGTCAGCATAATAATGCGATCGGACAAAAAAATAGCCTCTTCAATGTCGTGCGTGACAAACACAACAGTCTTCTTCTTTGAATTGCCGTCGCCATCCCATAGCGAAAGCAAAAGTTCCTGCATATTGGCGCGATTTTTCGCGTCAATCGCGCCGAAGGGTTCGTCCATCAACAAAATATCGGTGTCCATAGCCAAGGCGCGCGCAATAGCGGCACGCTGCTGCATACCTCCTGACAGCTGAAACGGATATTTATGTTCAAAGCCGAAAAGTCCGACTTTTTTTAAAAAAACGTCCGAGATTGCATATCTTTCGCTTCGAGACAGATCATGTTTTGCTTGCTTTAATCCAAAAGCGACATTTTTACGCACGGTCATCCACGGAAACAGGGAATAATGTTGAAAAACCACAGCGCGATTTGTTTCAGGACCCGTTATGAGCTGCCCGTCAATATACGCGCCTCCGGACGACGGGGCGATTATTCCCTCCAATACGCCGAGCAAAGTGCTTTTCCCGCATCCGCTGGATCCTATGATGGATACAAACTCTCCTTCCCGAACATTGAACGCAACATCCTTTAATGCTAAAAATTTGCCGTCTTTGTCCGAGTATTCAGCGTACAATTCTTTAACTTCAATTTTATTCAAAGGAACCTCCCGTGCACGGCGGTAATATGATTTGGGCATCGAGAAACTATTGTCCCTAAATTCCCGATGCCCGATTGTTCAATCAGTTAGCGGAAGCGAAGTGTGCCTTCAGACTGGCGTAGACGCTGTCGTCAGGGTTGTCAGCGATAAGTTGCTCCAGCGCAGTCTTATAGATGTCGGTGTTGTATAACTTGCTGATGTCATAATCCACACCGGAGGTATATCCGAACTCAACGACGCCGTGCTGGAGCGCAACCGTACCTTTTTTGTCGGGGTCTGGAACTGATTTTGCGTGACCGCCATAAACCTCATATTCGATTTGAGATTTATCGATAGTGATATACTTTGCAACATCATCTATGGTCTTTTTGCGGTCTTCCTGCGAGAATTTATATGCCTTAATCAATGCACGCTCGAAAGCAATGTACGCATTGGGATTTTTAGCTAACGCGCTTGTCAGGGCAATTTGACGGCAGCAAGGTTGGTCTTTGAATTCCTCTATCTCATTGCAGTAGTACACAACAGTATGACCTGCGCTTTTGGCGACGGACGCGTACGGCGAGTAAACTGACACTGCATCGATTTCGTTGCTCGAGAGCGCGTTGTAAGCATCCTTTTGGCTTTCGAAATAGACGACGTTAGTCTTATCGGCGCCCTTGCCAATTTCAATCCCCGCTTTTTTCAGAAGAACGAGCAATTCGTAATCCTGCACGCTGTTTTTTACGGAAGCGACGTTACGTCCTTTTAGAACCGTGATATCGCCTTCCTTGAAACCGTCGGGTACTAAATCGCTTTTGATAACATAGCCGTGCCCGTTCGTCATAGCGCCGCCGAAAATTGTAACATCGTGCCCTGCCGCTTGATTTGTGATGGTCGGAACCGATCCAACAAACGCGGCATCGAGTTTTCCGCCTTCAAGACCCGCGATAAGCTCGCCGGCACTGGCAAATTGCGTCAATGTGACAGTTAGTCCTTCTTCTTTGAAAAAACCCTCCTCCGCCGCGACAAAACCGAGCAGGTGAGCCGTGGAATTCAGGTGTCCCAACGCAAAAGACGTCTTTTCTGGCGTGCCTTTTTCAACAGCCGACCATGAACAACCGGCTGATACCAACAGCGTCAGCAAAGCTACTGCAATAATTGATATATTTTTTTTCATACGAAAAATCTTCCTTTCAAATTTAAGTTTTTGGATTATAAAACTATGTTAAAGACGACAAGCTCAACATCGAGCCAATCCCCAACCGTTTTGGACGCACATCACGAATGTATTGTAAATCACAACACTTTGCTGCAAGAATGGCTGTGCCATTGCGCTCCCCTCCTTAATTCTCAATAATCATATAAGAATAGTATGTTTTACATTAATATTCTTACACATCTTTAATGTCTTGTCAATAGTTTGAGGATCCCCGTGCCTCAAACCACGGCTGCGCTTTCAGGTCTGGAAGGATTTGAAAGCATATACAAAAGTCGTGTCGTTGTGCTATTATTTTAAATTATCTGTCAGTTTAAGAATTCAGAAAGAAGGAGGAAGTATGAGAGTTCGTGTCCTTTGGGGGGAAACACGCGCGCGCCTTATAGTTGGGGCCCAAACGCAAACTTTTTGGGTGCAAAAAGCAAAAAATATTTCAAGGGAGGGTATCTGTAATGCGAAAAAAGAACTGGCTCCTGTGGGTGATTCTGATACCTGTTGTGTCTGTGTTCATGTCCGGCGGCTGCGGCGGGTCTGATGAATCGACGGTGGACAGCAATACCGCCGATACGCTTTATGTCAACGGAAACATCTACACCGTGGATGATGAATTTTCCAAGGCTGAGGCCATTGCCGTGAAGGGCGGCAGGATACTGTACGTTGGGAGCGAGGAGATCGCTTCCAGAGATTACAGCGGCGCTGATACCAAAGTCGTCGATCTCGAGGGAAAGACAGTCATACCCGGCCTCATCGAAAATCACCTGCATTATCAGAGCACGGGGATGATGGACCCGTCGATCACGATAGACACCAACTGGCAGCTCAAGGCAACAATTCTGAAAAATGTGGAGGACGAAGCAGGTAGGATTGGACCGGGCGAGGACAAATGGATCTATTCGTTCGGCTGGAACGAAGAGTCTCCATACTGGAATTTGAACCCGGTGACCTTCGAGCCGTTGGATGGCGTGACGCCGCCGACCAAAGAGGACCTCGACAGGGTTGCCCCCGATAACCCCGTATTCCTCGAGCGGACCGACGGGCACTCCGCATGGTTGAACTCGCTCGCACTCGAGCTATGCGGAATAACCAAGACTACGGATGACCCGTCGCCGGACCCGAGCGCCCCGTGGATAGTGAAGGATGCCAGCGGTGAACTGACGGGCATAATCAAGGAAACCGTCATGGCAATCGCACGAGAGAAAGTCCCCCTCTTCGGTACCGATGAGGGAAAGTTGACAATGTACAAGAAGGCCGAGGAGAAGTTCCTGTCGTTTGGCCTCACAACGGTCGTGGACGCCGGGGCCTCCTATGACGACATCAAGCTTTTGGATGAAGCCTATAAAAACGGGACGCTCGAAGTGAGGGCGTACGAGATGCTCTCAGCCGGCGAGGAAGCGGATTTTATACGCGACTATGGCAATCCGGTGAAGGATTTGTACGACGGCAAATTTTCGGTCAACGCCGTGAAGGTATACGCGGACGGCTCGCTCGGCTCCAGAACCGCGTGGCTTCTCGAAGATTACAGTGACGTCCCCCCGGGCAATACCGGCTCGGGGATATACACGCCTGACCAGTTGAAAACTGCTGTGAAACAGGCGAGCGATTACGGATTCCAGGTCGCGACTCACGCAATAGGCGACAGAGCCGTGAGGGAGGTTGTCAACGCCTATGAGGCTGCGGTCGGCGGAGACGAACTTTCAGAGCGCAGGTTCAGAATAGAGCACTACTCCGTGGTTCAGCCGGACGATCTCGACAGGGTTATCGAACTGGGCGTCATACCCTCGATACAGGGCTACTTCGCGCCGTCCGACCACACCATGGCGCCGCAGAGGCTTGGCGAACGCGCAAATCTGGCGTACACATGGCGCACGATGATCAAAAAGGGCGCCAAAATAGCCAATGGATCGGACTCCCCCGTCGAAAACGTGAGCCCGTTCAGGGGCATTTACGCGGCGGTAACAAGGCAGGCCGCTGCGGATGCCAGTCCTGCTCACGACCCGGAGGGCGGATGGTTCCCGGCTGAAAGGATCACGAAGGAGGAAGCCCTCAGATCGTACACGAGCTGGGGCGCCCGCGCGATATTCGCCGAGGACGACAGAGGCTCTCTGGAGGCGGGAAAGTACGCTGACTTTGTGGTCATCGACAGAGATTACATGTCATGCCCGGATCTTGAACTCGAGAATATAAGAGCCCTCCAGACATACATCGGGGGAAAGTTGGTCTATACGTTTTCTGAGGAGAGTGCTGCTAGCAGGACGGCCAGGAAGCTGAACGGTCATCGACTGCAGATCAAGGGCGAGTGCCCGGATTGCGCGAGAGCGAGATATTTGGCTAAGAACTCGGTTGGGAACCGCTGATTAAACAACCTTCGGCTGCAATGGGCGAATTTGCTCACCATCTCGACGGAGAACAAATTCGCTCCATTTCGCTCATGGAGTCAGTCAATCAGCCGCCAAGATATGCCCGCTTCACCTCATTATTGTTGAGGAGCGCCTGGGCGTTTGCCTCCAGAGTAATCTTACCTGTTTCCAGTACGTATCCCCTGTGAGCTATAGAGAGCGCCATTCTCGCGTTCTGTTCGACAAGCAGTATCGTGGTTCCAGCCTCGTTGAGTTCCTTTATAATGCTGAATATCTGTTCCACCAATACGGGGGCGAGGCCCATAGATGGTTCATCCATCATCACGAGGCGCGGCGCCGACATAAGCGAGCGCCCGAGCGAGAGCATCTGCTGCTCTCCTCCCGAGAGCGTGCCCGCGATCTGACGCCTCCGCTCCTTAATTCGTGGAAACCTGTCGTATACATCCTCAATTGTCCTGCTGTTCTCCCTATTGTTTCGTATATATCCGCCCATCTCGAGGTTCTCCTCGACCGTTAGCTGCTGAAAAATACGCCTGCCCTCCGGCACATGGGAGAGCCCCTTCTGTGTGAGCTTGTATGCCTCCGAGGAGCTGATCTCCTCGTTCAAAAAACTTATGCGGCCTCCCTTAGAGCGCAAAAGTCCTGAGACGGTCTTGAGGATAGTGCTCTTCCCCGCTCCGTTTGCTCCAATCAACGTGACTATCTCGCCCTGGGCCACCTCGAAGGACACGTTTTTGACAGCGTGTATCGCGCCGTAGTACACGTTTATATTCTCAACCTTCAGCATGAGCTATTCTCCCCTCTGCTGCCCCAGGTAGGCTTCGACGACCAGGATGTTATTTCTGATCTCTTCGGGAGTGCCCTGAGCTATGATGAGGCCGTAGTTCAAGACCAGAATCCGCTCGCAGATACCCATGACAATGCTCATGTCATGCTCTATCAGAACGATCGCAACGTCGAACTTGTCCCTCACGTCGTGTATCGTGTGCATGAGCTCCGCTGTTTCGGAGGGGTTCATCCCCGCAGCCGGTTCGTCCAGCAGCAGCACCTTTGGGTTCGTCGCCAGCGCGCGCACTATCTCCAGTCGGCGCTGCGCTCCATAGGGGAGACTTGCGGCTGTGGCGTCCGCCAGTTCCTCCATGTTGAAGACAGCCAGCAGTTTCATACAGACTTCCGTCGCGGCCGCCTCCTGCTTCCAGTAGGAGGGAAGACGCAGGACAGCCTGCAGCAGAGAGTAGTTCATGCTGTTGTGCAGCGCAATTTTTACGTTGTCAATGACGGAAAGTGATTTAAATAGCCGTATGTTCTGGAATGTCCTGGCTATTCCGTACTTCGTTATCTCATGGGTGGCTTTGCCCAGGGTGTTTTGTCCCGTAAGCGTTATCCCCCCTCTCGATGGGGGGTAGACGTTGGTGAGAAGGTTGAAGACAGTGGTCTTCCCCGCGCCGTTGGGGCCTATGAGGCCGACGATCTCACGGTTTTTTACCTGTATGTTGAAGTCGTCCAGAGCCTGAAGGCCGCCGAAATTTATCCCCAGATTGGATACGTTAAGCACTGGCGTCATCCGAGCCGCCCCCTTTTTTTATCAGAGATCCGCGTATCATCGAGAAGAAGTTGTCTATGGTGTCGCCGAGTGAGAACTCGTAGCGACCGCAGAGCCCGGATGGCTTGAAGATCATGACCACAACGAGAAGCAGTGAGTATATGACCATGCGATACTCCGCAAAGCCGCGAAGCATCTCCGGCAGTATCGTCAGCACCACAGCAGATATAACGGACCCGAAGAGGGAGCCGAGGCCGCCTAAGACGACAATTACGAGTATCTCCACAGAGCGCATGAAGCCGAATGTAGACGGGTCGAGTATGCTCAGGTAATGCGCGTAAAGTCCTCCGGCTATTCCGGCAAATCCAGCGGATATGGAGAACGCCAGAACCTTGTAATAAGTTGTCGGAATACCGGATGCCTCAGCCGCTATCTCGTCCTCTCTGATGGAGAGAATGGCCCTTCCGTGACGAGATTTTATCAGCGTGCTGATTACATAAAGCGTTATAATGACAAAAATATAAACCCACGTGACTGTAGTCTGTCTTCCTATGCCCTTGAGCCCGTAGGCGCCGCCGGTAAATTTCAGGTTCAATATGATAACCCTTATGATCTCTCCAAACCCAAGGGTGATGATAGCCAGATAGTCGCCCTTCAATCGAAGAGCCGGCAGACCGATCAGCACGCCGAACGCGGCGGCGACGAGTCCTCCGATGACTAGCGCCAGCGGAAGCTCTATATTTGTGGGCAGATTTACCGACATGGAAAACAGAGCCGCCGCGTAACCGCCAACCGACATAAATCCGGCGTGCCCCAGCGGGAGCTGTCCCAAAAAACCGGCCGTGAGGTTGAGGCTCACCGCCAATATGATATTAAATCCGATCGGTATGAGCATAAGCGCCTGATAACGATTTAAAATACCGGTGTTTATAAGCGCCATGATAACGGCATATAGCCCCACTGCTGCCGTGGCATTGAGCGCGTATCTGAATGGAGTCGATTTTAGCAGTTTCGGCATTTTTCTACACCTTCTCGTTCATGCGCCTGCCGAACATACCGGATGGTTTTATGAGCAGCACCACTATCAATATTCCGAAGACCACGGCGTCGGTCAGCTGAGAGCTTATATACCCCTTTGTGAGGCTTTCCGCTATCCCAATACAGAGCCCCCCGATCATGGCGCCGGGCATAGATCCGATGCCGCCGAGAACTGCCGCGACGAAGGCCTTGAGCCCCAGCATCGATCCCATTGTCGGCTGTATCTGCGAGTAGGAGCAGCAGTAAAACACGGCGCCAACGGCGGCGAGCCCAGAGCCCAGAGCAAACGTGAAGGAAATGGTGTTGTTCACGTTTATGCCCATGAGCTGAGCTGTTTCGTAGTCCTCTGAGACCGCGCGCATTGCCTTGCCCATCCTTGTATGTTTTACCAACAGGGTGAGCAGCAGCATTATCACTATCGACACCGCGATGGTCACTGTGGTGGCGTTTGAAAACTGCCTTTCGCCGATCGATACGCTTCCCGTGAAGATATTCGTGAACATTCTGGGATTTGCCGAAAATAAGAGCTGCGCCACATTCTGCAGCAGCAGGCTTATCCCTATTGCAGTCACCAGGAGGGATAGCCTGTCCGATTTGCGCAGAGGCTTGTACGCGATTTTTTCTATCAGCACGCCGAGCACAGAGCACATCACTATCGTTGCGGTAACCGCAAGCCATGCCGGAGCGGAAAATCGCGACATAAGATACCACGTGCTGTATGCTCCAACCATTATAATGTCGCCGTGGGCAAAATTGATGAGTTTGACGATTCCATATACCATGCTGTACCCCAGAGCCACAAGGGCGTATATACTCCCTATTTGAAGTCCGTTTATCATCAGATAAACAAGAGTCATGCGAAACAGTCCTTTAACAATAAAATTAGCCAGCGGCGGGGCGCTGAACGCAGAGGTAAGCTACACCACATTCTGCGGCCCGCCGCCGACTTGTATGTACTATGAGGGGATAAGGAGAGAGGCTTGCGCCCCGGCGGCAAAACACCCTTCAGACAGTTAAAATAAGCCCCTTTATATATTGTATTTATTTGTACTTGGTTTCAAAGTTGTACTTTCCATCCTGAATCTTGATGATAGTAACATCTTTTATGGGGTTGTTGTCCTTGAAGATGATGTGTCCTGTTACGCCTTCAAGGTCTGTAGCGGTCATATTGTCAATTATTGCCTGGTACGACTTTGCGTTGGCCCCGATTTCAACTCCACTTGCCATTGCCTTCGCTATAGCGTCGTAGAGTATCACAGCCGCGTCGTAGCCGAGCGCCGCGAAGGAGTTGGGGTCCTCGCCGTAGTCGGCCGAGTAGCCCTTTCGGAAATCCTGAACGAGTTTAGACGGGTCGTCCATGAAGTAGTGATTGGGGAAATAAAAACCGTCGAACACGGAGTAGTCGGCGCCCTCTATCGCCAAAACCCCGTCGGTTCCGTCGACACCCAGGAAGGTGGACTTGATTCCCGCCTTGCGCGCCTGAGAGCTGATGAGATAAGCCTTGTTGTAGTAGTCGGGAATAAAGAGAACATCCGGCGCCAGAGCAGCGATGCGGGTGAGCTGCGCGTTGAAGTCCACGTCGTCCGTCGTATAGCTCTCTGCGCCAACGACCTCGAGGCCTATTTCCTTTGCGGTCTCGGCAAAGGCATTGTAGAGCCCCGTGGAATACGCGTCGGACACGTTGTAGACAACAGCCGCCTTCTTGGCGTTCAGCTTCTCGAACGCGAACTTCGCCATAGTGCTGCCCTGGAATGGATCGAGGAAGCAGACGCGGAAGAAGTGCTTGCCGTATTTGGTTACGTCGGGGTGAGTGGCTGTGCCTGTTATGCCCGGGATGTTGTCCGTTGCCGCAGCCTCGGCCACTCCGAAGGTCGGAGAGCTCGTAACAGGACCGATGATAGCAGCGACCTGATCTGCTGTGACCAGTTTGTTATAGGCGTTCAGCGCCTCCGTTGGATCTCCCTTGTCATCGTAAATAACTAGCTCGATCTTGGTTCCGTTAATGCCGCCTGCGCTGTTCAGTATTTTCGTGTAAAGTTCTGTGCCGTTTTTGGCGGCGATTCCATAAACTGCCACATTACCGGTGAGCGGCGCAATGACTCCGATCTTTATCACCGGATCCTTGCCGCTTGGAGCCGCAAAAGCCGTATAGCTAAAACAAAGAGCGAACATTAAAGCCAGTGCCAGAATCCTTTTCATTTCGATCACAACCTCCCTGAATTTATAGTTATTTCTTCCTCGGATAAAAAACGGAAGCTCCTCTCGTCGCTTGTCGGAGAAAGAGCTTGTCGCATTTATCTATGGAACTTTACAAGCAACAAGCCAAATTGTCAATGAAAAATCAGCTTTAGCGTCAATCCACAAAAGCCAGTAATTGCAAGGGCTAAAGGACATTCCCCTTGAATTGCGGCGGCGGCGAAATATTGGTTAAGCCCATGAAATTATTTGCATTTTAAGGTTTAGACGGCAATAACGCCGGTAAAAATGCGACATAAAATCTATAAGGGGAGAAAAAAACAAAATATATAAAAATCATGTCGTGACATATCACGCTTGTCGTAACTGACAATGAGCGGAGCTTTCTCTATTTTTTGACATTGGGCCTAATTGTTTGTATGATTATGGGGCCTTGAAAAAACACTTATTGCACATATAGTCAGCGATCTATTTTAAAGAAGTATTCTTGCTCTCGTGGGAGGGGTATTTATATGAAGGCAGTGGCGCTCAATGGAAGTCCGCATAAGGACGGCAATACTGCTATGGCGCTTGCCGCTATGGCAGATGTGCTTAGAAGCGAGGGAATCGAGACTGAAATACTGCAGATCGGCGGACAGATGTTTCGCGGCTGTGTGGGCTGCGGAGGGTGTCACTCGTCGGATAAGAACATGTGCGTGTTCAAGGAGGATGTATTTGCCGATGCAGTTCTGAAGATGCGGGAGGCGGATGGAATAATTCTCGGAGCGCCGACGTACTACTCCGGGATTCCCGGCGATATGAAAAATTTTCTGGATAGGGCGTTCTACAGCAGTTCGTCGTACTTCAAATACAAGGTTGGAACTGTTGCGGCCATTACGAGACGTGCCGGGGCCGTCAATGTCGCGAGTCAGCTCATGAATTTTTTTAACCTGGCGGAGACGGTAACTCCTCCAAGCCAGTATTGGATGATTGCTTACGGAATGGAGCGGGGCGAGGTGCTGAAGGATGACGAGGGTATGCAGACTCTGCGTAAAAATGCGCGAGCAATGGCGTGGCTTATCAAGGTAATAGACGCGAGCAGGGGTAAAATACCGCTGCCCAGTACGACAGAGGAGAGAAGGGTCTTCACCAACTTCATAAAATGAAGTCTCAGTTTGTGACTCCCATTATGCTCTGAAGCTTGTATGAGGAGAATTTGTCCATATCGGTATATGGTATATATATGGTGAATCCCCATACGTCGCCCGGTTCCATGTGTTCATTAGACCAGTCTGAGACACTTGAGTAGGGTTCTCCAGATCGATCGCAGAGGTCGAAAGCGACGCGTATCGCGTCAAACGCGTGAACCGAATCATTCAAAACAGTCCCGGATATAAAAATGCCGTTCTCGTCCTCGCCCAGCTCATGCTCGGAGAGGACGAGATCTATATCGCGAGTCGGCATGGCGGTTGTCTCAGTATCTGTGCCGGAGGGCCCAGACGGCGGCGGTGAACTGTCTTGAGATAAGGCGGAGACCGCCATGCTCAAGTTATCTTTTCCGCCTTCGGGCAGTGAGGATGACGCGGGCGCAAGCTCCCTTTCTGACGCCGGCATCGCATTTGAGTACATCAGAAGTTCCGCGTTGACCTTTGCCCGCAAAAACCCAAAACAGATCAGAAAACCGAGCGTGAAACCGACCCCAAAGAACAATCCATGCAACGCGAACTTCCTTCCGTTATTTTTATCGGATATGTTAGGTTTATCCGCTTTTGCAGGTCCTGCGGCATTTGTCCGGTTCGAATTCTTTTTACGCACCAGGACCTCCCGACCTCCCCAACACCTTCATATAAAACGCCGTCTTCATTTTTTTGTAATTATTAAGGTGAAGGTTGTATGTTTTTCTGCTGTTCCTCGGCGAGGATCCTTCAATGGTAAAACCCGTAAGATATTCGCCCTTGCTGTTGTAAAACGTGAAGCTGGATGTAAAATTCACCCCGCTGTTTTCTGGGTTGATGATGGTGATGGAGACAGCGCCTTTGTCGTCTATAAACAGCTTATCGTAAG
>JAISRE010000121.1 GCA_031273805.1 Synergistaceae bacterium
ATTCCGCGATTCGATCAGACCTTCCGAAGCTTCGAGAAAATTGGCCTCCTTATCGAGTTCAAAGACTGGATGAAGGAGCGCAGGCGCGACGACCTGTCCCCATTCGCCCCGCTGGACGATGTGCCGGAGATAGATCCCGACGGATTCAACGAAGCCCGCCGCGCGGCGGTCTGGATTATCGAAAACCTTGGCGACGTCGTCCATCCTTCGGAGGACGAATAACCGGCCTCCGACAATAAACCGGCGCCTGACGCGGACAGACAATGTTCCATCAAGAACGGCGATATATTGAGTTCGAAAATTACCCAAATCCTTACTTTTTGTTATAGAATCTATTAGTAGCATATTCTATACTTACTGTCGTTGTACCCAGTGTCTATGAGGGCAAATCGGTTTTATGGTCAGAATACTTAATATCTTATAAACTTAACTTAAATAAGGATGACGCTTAAAATGAATAAGTTTAAAAATCTGATTCAACGATATATCTTTTCAGATATTCTCCCCCTGGAGGAGAGAATGGTAAATATGATATACGCGGTCGGCATGGCGTCGGCTGTTATAGCCACTTTGACGCGCATCGCGATGCGCTCCGACGTTATTTTGATACTCATCATGCTGGCCATCTCATTTTTTATCGGATTGTTTATGTTTGTGTGCAACCGCTATCATCTGCACCGCATCGCCAGCTGGATTGTGCTGATAATGCTCTGCGACTTACTGTTCCCCGCCGCGTTCTTTTTCCTTGGAGGCGCCGACAGCGGCATGGCGGCGTTCTTCGTGGTCGGGCTAGCGGCCATAGTCATCCTGTCTGGCGGCAAGGTGCGAGTCGCGCTGTTATTCACAAATATCATCTGGATAGTCGCATGCTATGTCATCGCGTACCGGCATCCGCATCTGGCCGCCGCGTTAACCCCCTTACAGCAAACGCTCGACAATATCCAGTCGTTTCTCGTATCCGGTTTTTTCATCGGGCTCGTCATCTCATTCCAGAGCGTCATTTACAAGGCTGAAAAACTCAAAGTCGAGACAGCCATGCACAATCTCGAAATAGCGAAGCAGACAACTACCGCAATGTTTGAGGGCAATCCGCACATCAGCGTCATGTTTGACGACCGCTTCAACATCATTGACGGCAACCCCGCCGCGATAGAATTCATGGGGTTCTCCTCTAAGGAAGAAATGCTGTCTGATTTCACAAAGCTGATCTCGAAAGGTATTCCCGAATTTCAGCCGAACGGTCAGCGTTCCATACCGTTACTCGAACACCTGGGGACTGTGGTTGAGAAAGGTTACACCAAATTTGAGACAGAGTTTAATTTTCACGGCGACACAAGGATAATGAGCGTCGAAATGAAACGTCTGCCCTACGGGGACAGCTTCACAATACTCGGTTTTCTCGTTGATCTGACGGCTATCCACAAGGCCGGAAACGACATCATACATCGTGACAAGCTGCTGCACGCCGTAAACGACGCCGCGGCGGCACTGCTCATGCCTAACAGGGACGGGTTCGAGGACGCCTTGAGAGACGGCATGGAAAAAATGGCGCGCAGCGTCGACGTCGACCGCGTATACGTCTGGAGAAACTATATGAGGAACGATAAACTCTGCTACAGGCGGGATTTCGAGTGGTTAAAAGACGCGGCGGCGCCCGTGAACACCTTGGACGCTCCCTACTATATCGAAAGCATCCATGAATGGGAAGCGATGTTTTCAGCCGGGAAAAGCATAAGCGGACCGATCCGCAGTCTTTCTCGAATCGAGCAAGAGCGGCTGGCCCCGTACGCCATACAGTCGATCCTGGTAATACCGATATTTTTACAGGACAAGTTCTGGGGTTTTGTAAGCTTCGACGACTGTCATAGGGAGCGCAATTTTTCGGAGGAGGAGGAGGGCATTCTGCGTTCAGGAAGTTTGCTGCTGGCAAACGCGATAATGCGCAATGAAAACGACATTTCTCTGAAAAAACGTTTTGAACAGCAGGCGATTATGTCAGACATATCACAGAGCTTCATCTCCAAAGAGAGTATGACAACTCTCATCAACGGCGCTTTGCAAAAAATGGGCGAGTTCCTTGGGGTGACGCGCGCATTGATCGTTCTGCCAGACGAAAAGAACGACAAAATGCGTCCGGCCTATATCTGGCGCCGCTCGGAAGACCTCTCCGCAGTGCCCGACATGGCTGGACTGAGTGAGCTGATAAAGAGCGATTTCCCGGAGACCCCGCCTTCCCAGGGGATCATACCCACAGTCTATTGCAGCGACATACAAACCGACAAAAAATATGAAATCCTTGGAATAGCGGGTGTTAAATCTTTCATCTGGACGCCGATATATGTCGACGGCAAATTCTGGGGACTGCTCAGCGTAGAGGAGCGTTTTGCGGCGCGCGTCTGGAACGAAAGCGACGCGCAGCTCGTCGCCATGGTGAGCAGCGCCATTTCGGGCGCCGTGGCGCGCGACGTCATGGATAAAGAGCGGTCCAACGCTCTGGAGCAAGCCGTCAATGCGAGCAAGGCTAAGGGCGATTTCCTGTCTAACATGAGCCACGAGATGCGGACGCCTATGAACGCGATCATTGGGATGACGTCCATTGGCAAATCAGCGTCCAATATAGAGAGGAAAGACTACGCCTTCGGGAAAATCCAGGACGCTTCCACCCACCTGCTGGGCGTTATCAACGATATACTGGACATGTCGAAGATCGAGGCAAACAAGCTGGAGCTCTCCTTCGCCGAGTTCAACTTCGAAAAAATGCTTCAGAAGGTGGTTGGCGTGATTAATTTCCGCGTGGAGGAAAAACGTCAGAACTTCACGGTACATATCGACAGGCGGATTCCGCACAGCCTGATAAGCGACGACCAGAGGCTGGCGCAGGTAATCACGAATCTTCTCAGTAACGCCGTGAAGTTCACTCCCGAAAACGGCGATATCCGGCTGGAAACAAAGCTCGAAAAAGAAGAAAATGATCTATGCACAATACTGATCAAAGTTACCGACACAGGCATCGGAATTTCCGAGGAACAGCAGGCGCGTCTCTTTAGTTCTTTTCAGCAGGCTGAGAGCGGCACGTCCCGCAAATTTGGCGGAACGGGATTGGGGCTTGTGATATCCAAGCGCATAGTCGAGATGATGGGCGGCAGGATATGGATAGAGTCTGAGCTTGGCAAGGGCGCTACGTTTGCCTTCGCAATCCAGGCGCATCGGGGCGCCGATGAACAACGTAACAGCCTCCTCAGCCCCGGCGTGAACTGGGAAAACATCCGCGTACTGACAGTGGACGACGCGCCGGACGTACTGGAGCGCTTCTCAGAAATCGCCTCTGAGGCCGGCTTTCTATGCGACGTCGCCAGCAACGGAGAAGAGGCGCTGGCGATCATCGAGCAAAACGGCTCTTATGACATCTATTTTATAGACTGGAAGATGGAGGGCATGGACGGCATCGCGCTCTCTCGCAGGCTAAAAGAAATCTGCGCGGGCAATTCAGTGGTCATCATGATATCCTCCGTGGAGTGGAGCGTCATCGAGGACGAGGCGCTCGCGGCGGGCGTCAATAGTTTTCTGTCGAAACCGCTCTTTCCGTCCTCAATAGTGGACTGCATCAATAAGTGCCTCTGCGTGAGCAGCCAGCTCGAAACGGAGTCCGAAACGCCCTGCGAGACAATATGCCTTAAAGGATACCGCATGTTGCTGGTCGAGGACGTGGACGTCAATCGAGAGATCGTGCAGGCCATGCTCGAACCAACTTCTCTCGATATCGATTGCGCCGAAAATGGCAAAGAAGCCGTGAAGCTCTACTGTGAAGCGCCTGAACGGTACAACATGATCTTTATGGACGTGCAGATGCCGGAGATGGACGGGTATGAGGCGACGCGCCGCATCAGGGCGTTCGAGGCGCAAAACTCGGAACAAGTGCCCATCGTCGCGATGACCGCCAACGTTTTTCGAGAGGACATTGAAAAATGCCTGGAGTCCGGCATGAACGACCATGTAGGCAAACCGCTCGACTTCGACGACATGCTGGATAAATTGCGGAAGTATCTTTTGGGAGGACGTCCCTGCGACACTACGCCTGGAACGGACAAGACCGGCGGAGATTATTTCGACAGATGAGAACGACGCCTCGTCCTTCTCCTCACGCGCTCGAGCCACGCGTCTATGAGCT
>JAISRE010000143.1 GCA_031273805.1 Synergistaceae bacterium
ATGAGATGGCTTCCGTAATCGCCCGCAGTCTCGCTCTGGTTGACCTCGAGAAGGCCAGCAAGCAGGATGTGGAGCTTCTGAAGAGGCTCATCGTCGAGTTCAAGGACGAGTTGGATGCACTGGGCGTAAGGGTTGACGGTATCGACTCGCGCCTCGCGGTTCTCGAGGACGAAATCGGCGGCTGGAGGATCTCCGGTCAGTTCCGCTTCGACGCGAACTTCGGCATGGACGAGAATAATGTCGAGAATGGTGGCTGGTACAACGACGACATGCTGCAGTCCGGCAAGAACGACTTCGACCTCAACCGCTACCGTATCTTCCTGAACAAGCGCATCAACGACACGACGACCTTCTTCGCGCGCCTCGGCAAGAGCGGCAGAGGCAACAATACCCAGATCGCCACTCGCTGGGACTACTACAGCATCACCACGAAGCTCGGCTATGACGTTACCCTCACCGCCGGCTCCATAAACTTCGACTGGGAGGGCGACGCCGGACTGTATGCCAACAACGACGCCGTCTTCGGCGACTTCGACCTCAACGCGTTTGTATTCGCTAAGGATTGGGGCATTGCGAACCTGCAGTTCGTACTCGGTCGTTTGAACGACGACGCAGTCTATGTCGGCGGCAGCGCATGGGATGAGTACTTCCTGTTGGCGGCAAAGGCCGACTTCGACATCGCCGAAAAGATCAACGCCGGCGTGATGGCGTACTACATCTGGGGCGACGAAGATATTCCTATAGGGGGCATCGACTACAGCAACGATCTGCTCACAGCCGGTCTGTACTTCTCGTACCACATCACCCCGGACGCGGCGTTAAGGGGCCTGTACTACTACCAGGATCAGGGAGACGGCATCCAGACCGGCAATGAGGACACGGCCAGCGCGTGGAGACTCGCGTTCGACATCGGCCAGGACACGCTGAAGTTCACCAGCGTGTGGGCTGAGTACACCCAGATCGACAACAACTTCATCAACCCATCCGGTGCTGTCACCTATACCTTCAACGGCGCGTCACTGCTCGCCAATCAGCCGGGGAACACCAACACCACGAAGGTCTACGGGCTCATCGCGAACCAGAAGTGGAACGACAAGTGGAGCACAAACCTCGGCTACTACGCGGCGGACTATGACACGACAGGCATCGACGACGCCACCGAGTGGTTGATCGGCTTCGGTTACCAACTCAACCCGGCGGTCCAGTTCCAGCTCTCCTACAACAACATCGACTACGGCAACACGGCCACATTGAACAATGGTGGCCGCACCGACGATGACAGCCAGATTCGCTTCCGCACGTTCGTATCGTTCTAAACCAGCTTAAAAATCAACTAGAGAGGCCTTCGGGTCTCTCTTTTTTTTGTGTGTGCATGGCCGCGTTACATTTAAATTACAGCGTATATTCACTATTGTATGTGGCATAGGCGTAGTTAATGTCATAAAGTTTGTTGTATCATGCCCAACCAGAGAGCCGCAGACTCGGATGATCATCGAGGAGGCGTGGGCGTTCTGAATCAATATGAAGGGGCGGCTCGTATGGAACCTGGCGGTTATTCGGATCAGGGAGACGCATCACGCAAAGGAAACGCGGAAACTTTGCCTCACATAAACACGCGCCCCCCTGTACGAAATCAAAACAGGCCGCCGGGACAAAAAAACACAACCGGGGGGGTTGTAACAAAATGAAAAAGTTCATAATAGCGGCAGCAGTAATGGTATTGACGATATTGGCCCTGTTCGCGGTTCCCGCGTTCGCGGCGACAAACCCGTTTATGGATGTGCCCGCTTCCCACTGGGCATATGACGCGGTGTCGCAGCTCGCCTCACGCGGAGTCATCTCCGGCTATCCGGACGGCTCCTACAAGGGCACGCGGCCTGCGACACGCTATGAGATGGCCTCCGTAATCGCCCGAAGCCTCGCTCAGGTTGACCTCGAGAAGGCCAGCAAGCAGGATGTGGAGCTGCTGAAGAGGCTGATAGTCGAGTTCAAGGACGAGCTGGACGCACTGGGCGTAAGGGTTGACGGTATCGACGCCCGTCTCGCGGTGATCGAGCGCGATCTCGGCGGCTGGAGCATCTCCGGCCAGCTCCGCTTCGACGCCAACTTCGGCATGAACAGGGCTCATGGCTGGTACAACGACGATATGACGCAGTCCGGGAAGAATGACTTTGACCTCAACCGCTATCGCATCTTCCTGAACAAGCGCATCAACGACACGACGACGTTCTTCGCGCGCCTCGGCAAGAGTGGCAGAGGCAACACCACTCAGCCCGCCGCACGCTGGGACTACTACAGCATCACCACGAAGCTGGGCTATGGCCTCACCATGACGGCGGGCTCCATCAACTTCGACTGGGAGGATGAGGCTGGTCTCGTTGGCGCGAACGCCTCTTTATTCGGCGACATCAACGCCAATGCCTTCATATTCACGAGAGATTGGGGCATCGCGAACCTCCAGTTCGTCATCGCCCGCGCCAACGACAATAAAGCGGCCTCCGACACGGGCAATAGCTGGGAGGAGGAGTTCCTTCTGGCTGCCAAGGCCAACTTCGACATAGCCGAAAGACTCAACGCCGGAGTGATGGCTTACTACCAGCGGGGCGACGAGGACGTGCCCTCCTCCAGGGGCGGTCTCAACAACAACATGCTCACTGCCGGCGCGTACTTCAGCTACAGCATCACTCGAAGCATGGCGCTGAAAGGGCTTTACTACTATCAGGACCAGGGAGAGGGCCGGAAGATAGCGCGCGGCGACAACGCCCATGCGTGGAGGGTGGCGCTCGACGTCGACCAGGACGCGCTGAAGTTCACCAGACTGTGGCTGGAGTACAGCCAGATAGACAACAACTTCATCAGGAACGAGACGCCTTACGCGTTCAATGGCGTGTCGCTCCTGAACAACCAGCCGATGAACGGAGGCACAACGAAGGTTTACGGAGTCAACACCTCGCAGGTTTGGGGTGATAAGTGGCGCACATTTCTGGGCTACTACCATGCCGACTTCAACACCGCCGGCGTGGACGAAGCCAACGAGTGGGTGCTGGGAGTCGGCTACCGGCTCAACCCGGCAGTGGAGTTCGAGCTTTCGTACAACAACATCAACTACGGAGACACTAACCCAACGGCATACCTGAACCAGTTCGAAAAGTCTTTGCGCAACGGGGACGATCACCAGATTCGCTTCCGCACCTTCGTCTCGTTCTGAGGAACCGCTGATTAACCTGCCTGAACGAAAATCAGACAAAATATCAACGTCAAAGGAGAGGCCCTCGGGCCTCTCTTTTTGGGTACCAATTGATTGATTTGTCGAATTTCTCGAGAAACATGCTCAGAACCATACTGTGTGAACGACCCTACCGCGCTCTGCAATCCCTCTGTATGCTATGAGTACAGAAAGCGAGGTATTCACAATGGACGACATCGATGGCACGATTTTCGGGAAGAGCACGGAGCGCGAGATCCTGGATCTCGAGAGACGGGGGCTTCTGCCAAAGCGGATAAACCGATTCGGGGACCACTATCTGAAATTCCTGCTGGCAGCCCCGGAGCGGAAACGCCTACTGCTCGACCTGCTAAACTCGACGCTGCGGCTGACTGGCTACGAGCCTCTGGAGGACATCGAGCCCATGGACAGGGAGATATCGCCGAGAGGCGACGGTCGCAAGGGGATAAGGCTCGACTACCTCGGGCGAACTGCGTCGGGCCGCATCGTCAATCTCGAGTTTCAAAATCGCCCTACCGGAGACTTCGCTAAAAGGGCACTCTACTCCGGCAGCGCGTTGATCTACGGCCAACTCCTAAGCGGCGAGGACTACGACGGTATAAGGCAGACGATATTCGTCGGACTCCTGGACTTCCCAATCTTCAAGGGCGAGGCCGGCTGGTATTGGGACTTTATCATGTCCCATCCGAAAAGTGGTAAAATATTGACGAGGGACATGGTTTTAATATTCATCGAAACGCCTAAACTGAAGGACATGCTGAAAGACCTCCGCCGTAAGGCCCGTGCCGGGGTGGTCGACATGGAGGACCCGGAGACGCGCCTTGCGGCATGGGGAGGCTATGTAACGAGCGAGGGGGTGGACATATTGTCAGAGTCGATGGTAAGCGACGAGGTTTTTTCCGAGGTAATGAAGGTGGAGAAAGACTTCTGGGGCGACAAACGCAACAGGTTCATACAGCTGATGGAGGAGCGCCGCGAGCTGGACGCTATCTCAGAGCTGGCAAGCGCCAAAAGAGAGGGCATGGTTGAAGGATTGGCAAAAGGTGAAGCCAAGGGTAAGGCTGAAGGTTTGGCCGAAGGTGAAGCCAGAGGCAAAGCTGGGACGGCGCGGCGGATGTTGGCGCGCGACATGGAGATATCGCTTGTTGCGGACATAACAGGACTCTCCGAGGACGAGGTGCGCACATTGGCGGAGTGACGCCAGCCTTATGATGATATGCGTGCCCCGGTTCGGCTCCTGAAAAATCTTCTCGTAACCGCTTCTCCCCTGTTTTGTCCATGCTCAAATCCTGCCACACTGTACTGTAACGATAGAGAATGTGTAATTTTGCCTATTAGTTGTCGATTAATTGCATTCTCACTCGTTTGTCTGTAGAATTGAAGAAATTTGTTATGGTTATGCAGGAGGGATAGTGTATGGATGTAAAGACGACCCTGTCTCAGCTGGTTCAGGACTCAGGCGGATTGCTGCGGCTCAAACCGGCGTTGGTAACGAGGCTTTTTCCGCCTCCCGGAAGAAGGCTGGGGCTGCCTGATGACGCTTACGACGCGGGTGAACGCGGCTGCGTCACGGAGCGCTGGCTGGCTTCAACCACTGAGGCGCAAAATCCGATTCACGCCCCGGGCGAGGGGCTCAGCTTCATAGATACTGCGGACGGAGCGGAGATCTCCCTTCGCGATGCCGTGGAGGAGGCGCCCGACCTCATAATGGGGTCTCATTACGCCAACCACCACAGCGGGCTTGGCCGCCTGCCTAAAATATTCGACAACGGAGACAGAACGCCCTTTCACATACATCAGATACAGGTTGACGCGGATAAGACCGGCAAGGACTCGAAGGAGAGGTCGTATTATTTCCCGCCTGACGCGCCTATGGGGCCTCATCCCGAGATGTTTTTCGGCCTGCATCCCTTTATAGTGAGGGAACGCCGCAAGGATATCATAGCCCGCTATTTTGATGATTGGGAGAACCTCGACAGGATCCTGACGCTTTCGCGTGCCTATATAAGTGTGCCGGACGACGCATTTCACCTGCCTCCGGGCATTCTTCACGCCCTGGGGAGCGCGCTCACCATAGAGCTTCGGGAGGAACCCGATGCGGGCGCCCAGTCTGAGGTGAGCGCGGCGGCGCACGACATTCCGCCGTCGGATGCCGAGGAACCCGGCATGATAACATTCGTGAACCAACTCGACTGGGAGGCCAACGGCGACCCGTATTTCTACGAGAATCACCACACGCCCCCTGTTCTGATGGATGGCAGCAAAACAGCCTCCAGTGAGGAGTGGTGGATATTCTACAACACCACAAAGTACAGCGGGACGAAGCTCATAGTCCGCCCCGGATGCGTCTGCACCTGCGTTGACAGGGGCGCTTACAGTATTCTGGCGTGGAGCGGCGAGGGAACGTTCGGCGAGCTGCCGATGAAGGGCCGCTCTCTCACGGAGGACGAGGTGATGGTCACGTGCGACCGGGCGCGGAGCGGAGTGCAGGTGGTCAACACCGGAGACCAGGACCTCATATTGTTCAAGTTCTTCGGCCCGGATATCAACGACGACGCCCCTATGATGAAAAAATATCCATGACACTCAGCGCAACGGTCGATTTGTTAAAAAGAGCGGATATCGTAAGGGAGTTGTCCTGAACGTTGAATCGCGGACACGAACAGGATCTCACGGTCAACTCCGTCATCAGCAAGCCGATGCCGAAGTGGATGTCCGCAGCTGCAGTCGCGATGGGCATAGTGCTCGAATACAGGGCACTCAGCGTGCTGCTGTCCGAGGGGATCGAGTACGGCGCGATGCTGAACATGACGCTTGGGCTCGTGTGCGTTTACGGGGCGGGGATAAGCCGGAGGCTCTATATTTCGCGCGAGGGCGTCGTGCGCGAGATGCACAGTTGGGGGAGGGTTCTTCGCCGGGTGCTTCCGTGGGACGATGTCAATTATGTTTCGCTGGCCTTTCGCGGCAATAAGATGATGGCGTTTTTCGAGGTGGACACTACAGGATGGAAGGTCCTCTTTTCGAAGGATCAGGAGGGGGCAGTGATGAAGGTGCTGGACGAGATGATACCGGACGTTGAAGTGGAGGTTCTGGAGAGACACTAGGGGGGACGGCGCTATGGACTTCGAGCAGCTCAAGATGCACATCAATATCGATTACAAGGGTCTGCTGAAAT
Organism: Synergistaceae bacterium; assembly: GCA_031273805.1. Classification (GTDB taxonomy): domain Bacteria; phylum Synergistota; class Synergistia; order Synergistales; family Synergistaceae; genus JAIRKI01. The sequence goes on from JAISRE010000143.1 coordinate 6,402, forward strand.
TCATGGCCGGTCCGGTCATCACGATATTGATATGGTATGTTCTGGATCGGCTATTGATAAAACTGCACGACAAGAGCAAGTTTATCGAGAAGTTTTTTTCGAGACAGACCACGGATCCCGCACGGCGCCAGCTGATACGGCAGAGGGTGAAGACCTTTCGCGGGCTGCTGCTTCAAGTGGTTCGCACGCTCAACGGAATATTCTTTCTCTTTATCCTGCTCGACTACTTTAAAATCGACCCCAAGCCTCTTCTGGCAGGAATAGGGGTGGTTGGAATCGGGCTCTCCCTTGCCGCTCAGAATATCCTGAGAGATTTTCTGAACGGCCTATTCATAGTGGCTGAGGATCAGTTCAACGTGGGCGACTGGGTGGCGATCGGAAGCTATTCCGGGACGGTGGAGAGCTTCACGATGAGGGTCACTCGCCTTCGCGCCGTTGACGGGCGGCTGATAATCATCCCCAACGGCAATATACACGAGGTCATAAACAGCACGAAGGACTTCGCGGTTGCCGTGGTCGAGATCGGAGTGTCATACAGCTCGGATATCCAAAACGTCATGAGCGTTCTCGACCGCTGCTCCAATGACGTCAAGGCTATGTTCCCGGGGGTGATTGTCGAGGATCCGAAGGTGCAGGGCATAATTGCCTTTCGTGACAACGACGTGCTGCTGAGAGTGCTTATCAAGACGCTTCCAGGGGAGCAGTGGGGAGTGGAGCGCACACTGCGCAGGATAATAAAGGAGCAGTTTGACAGGGAGGGCATAGATATACCGTTCTCGCAGGTCGTCATACACCATCCGCCTGAGCCGGAGAAATCCTAATTCCCAAAATCGTGCCCGGGCCGTGAGCCGGCATCGAACCGGATGCACGACAACATTGTGAATCCCTGTTAAATATTCGATTTTCGGGTAAGTTCTAACTGTTTATGCCATTAGATATGTCATTATAAATAATATTTCCCCCATTGCGAAACATTGTTATGTTATAATAAATATACACAGTGTGTGGTTCTGACTAAGCTGTCAGAACCGTTTTTTATTTTGCAGAAGGAGGTGGTTTGGATGTACAACAAGGAGGGCTTTAAGGCATTAGATGAAATCGGAACAAAAATTTTAATGAATTTGCAAAAGAACGCGAGGATCCCGTTCAGTGAATTGGCGCGGATTGTTGGGTTGTCATCCCCGGCTGTCGCCGAGAGGGTACATAGATTGGAAGAATCAGGTTATATTACAAAGTATCATGCTGTAGTGGACCCAGACAAAATGGGTTTTCCCATTATAGCTTTCATAAATATGACGATGAATGGTTTGAAGTTAAAAGATATAAATGAAAAAATCACCTCAATTCCCGAAATTGCAGAGGCATATCACCTCGCCGGAGACTATGGAATTATGCTGAAAGTTCTGGTGAGCTCCGCGAGCCATCTTGGGTTGGTCATAAACAAGCTGAACAGCTTCGCGGAAACTACGACGTCCGTCGTCCTATCGTCCCCGGTCAAATCCCGTGAACTCGCTCCAACTTGCGATAAACGTGAATCATGAACGAGCCGCCGATAAATCATCTCATACTTTTGATGTCATTTGAGGAGATATGGCGCACCGGTGAGTAAATATGCAGGTTGATAAAAAAACAGTGAGGTGATATAAAAATACTACAATAACTGTACAAAACTGCGAGCGGCGCAGTTTGGGTGGTGCTGTTAAGTGGGCAATATCAATGAGATTTACGACGTGATGATTATCGGGGCTGGCGTGGTGGGAGTTGCTATAGCGCGAGAGCTGTCGCGCTATAGCAACAGGCTGGGGGTAATCGAAAAGGAACCTGACGTGTCTCTCGGGGCAAGTTGCCGCAACAGCGGCGTCATTCACTCCGGGATAAACTATAAACCCGGGACCAGGAGGGCCATCCTCGGCGTGCGTGGCAACGCCATGATGGACGAGTTATGCTTCGAACTCAATGTCCCGTTGAAGCGAATCGGCAAGCTCACCGTGGCTCTGACTGAGGAGGACCTTCCGGGGCTTTTCAGGCTGTATGAGCAGGGGCGAGCGAACGGGGTTCCCGGCATGGAGATGATGAATAACTCCGCCATGCGGCGGATTCAGCCGGGTGTGGACGGCATATTTGGACTCTGGACCCCCTCCAGCGGAATAATATCGCCGTACGGACTTACAATAGCCCTGGCCGAAAATGCTCACGCCAACGGGGTCGACTTTTACCTCGAATGTCAGGTCGAGTCGCTGACCCGGAGGGACGACGGGGTATTCGAGGTCGGAGCGCGTGATCTGCGGCATAACGCCATGAGAAAATTCGAGACCCGCGTCATAATAAACTCCGCCGGCATCCACTCGGATGAGATAAGCAGGATGGCCGGGATCGACGACGGCGTGATCTGGGCATGCCGCGGCGAATACTATGTTCTGGACCGTCGGCTCGACGGAACGCTGAAGACGCTCGTCTATCCCGTTCCGGGGCGAAACGACCCAGGGCTCGGGATACACCTCACTCCCACTGTGGACGGAAATATTTTGATAGGTCCGAGCGCGGTCTACATTCCGGACGAGGATCGGGAGGACTATCGAGCGACCGCTCCTGTCATGGAGAGCCTGAAGAGGGAGGGGTTGAGGTTGCTTCCTGACCTTGCCGCGAGCGACTTTATACGTAATTTTGCGGGTAATCGCCCTAAGCAAACCTCGCCGGAGGTTGGGGGCAATGCCGATTTCACGATCGAAGATACGGCGATACCGGGCTTCATTCGCCTGCAGGGCATAGAGAGCCCGGGGCTGACGAGTTCTCCCGCCATAGCTCTGGAGGTTCGGGACTTGGTCTCCCGCCATATCGAGCTGAGGAGCAGGACGGATTTCAATGCGGCAAATCCCGGGTTCACCGGTTTCTTCTCAGATCTGCCTCTGGAGGCCAGGCGTGAGCTTATCGGCTCTGATCCGGAGTACGGGGAGATAATCTGTCGCTGCGAGCGGATAACGAAGCGCGAGATACGGAACGCGATAGAAAATCCGCTCGGCGCCCGTACGCTGATGAGCGTCAAGTACCGGGCGCGAGCGACGATGGGGCGCTGTCAGGGGGGATTCTGTCTGCCGCGTATCGTCAGGATGCTGCGCGACGAGTATGGATACGAGCCGGAGGATTTCATGGCTAAGGGGCGCGGGGCTTATATGTTCGCCGGTCATGTTCGCTCGCGAGGTGAGGCCGTTTGAGGAGTATTTCGAGGCGCAGTGTGGCGGTAATCGGTGGAGGTCCGGCGGGGCTTGACGCCGCTATAGCCGCTTATGAGGCGGGCGCTCTGGACGTGGTTCTGATAGAGCGCGACATACGGCTTGGCGGCATATTGAACCAGTGCATTCACGACGGCTTCGGCCTGCACAGGTTCAAGGAGGCTCTGTCAGGCCCGGAGTACGCGTCTCGCTGCATCGATCGCCTGACTGATCTGGGCGTCTCGGTTATGCTGGAGACAATCGTGCTCGATTTATCTCCAGACAGGCGCATGCTCCTTTCGCGTCGGGGCGCTTTGTTCGAGATGGAGTGTGACTCGGTTGTGCTCGCTATGGGATGCCGCGAGAGGGCGCGCGGGGCGCTTTCAATACCGGGGCATCGTCCGTCCGGGGTCTACACGGCGGGCGCCGCGCAGAACTTAGTCAACATGGAGAATATAATGCCGGGCCGTAACATCGTAATACTCGGCTCCGGTGATATCGGGCTGATTATGGCGCGGCGCATGACGCTGGAGGGCGCTCACGTCGAGGCGGTCTTTGAGATCATGCCATATTCAAGCGGCCTGCCTCGCAATATACAACAGTGTCTGGTGGATTACGAAATACCTCTGTATTTGAGCACGACGGTCGTCGGCATAACCGGCATGGGGCGGCTGGAGGGCGTTACTGTCGCATCCGTGGATGAAAACAGAATTCCTGTAAGGGGTACTGAGCGCTTTGTTCCCTGCGACACGTTGCTGCTGTCGGTCGGCCTGATACCGGAAAACGAGCTCGCGAGGTCCGCCGGGGTGCTCCTGGACCCAGTGACTGGCGGCCCAAAGGTGGATGACAGATGCATGACCAGCGTGCCGGGGATATTCTCCTGCGGCAACGCTCTGCATGTGCATGATCTGGTGGACTGGGTCTCTGAGGAGGCGAGCCGGGCTGGGGCGGCATCGGCAAAATACGCCTCAGGGGAGCCCGGCGCTTCAGGCAGGGCAATCAGCGTTGTGCCGGGCAGCGGCATACGCTATGTGCTGCCGGACCGTATAGGGGAACACGCCTCTGTATGCGGAGATGTGTCATTGGCGTTCCGCGTGGCGTCGCCGTCGCGCGGCAGTGTCGTCGGGATATATTCCGGCGGAGTCAGGATAAAGGAGGAGAGTCACTCAAGGCTGCATCCGGCCGAGATGGTCTGGATACGGCTGGGATGCGACGACATCGCGCGCGCATACGAAACACCCGATGAGCCGCTGGAGGTGAGGATAGTATGACGACGGGAAATGTGATAAAGGGGGAGTTTATCTGCGTGGTCTGTCCCAATGGATGCGCAATAGACGCGCTGTTCTCGCGCGGAACCTCCGAGGCCCGGCCCAGGCTGATATCGTCTGAGGGCTGGAAGTGCCCTCGCGGTGAGGAGTGGATAAAGCAGGAGGTAGAATTCCCCATGCGGACGATATCCACCAGCGTTCTAGTGAATAACGGCGAC
>JAISRE010000161.1 GCA_031273805.1 Synergistaceae bacterium
TTCCAAACCTTCCATCCTGCTGTCGAAACCTGTCGCCCCCCAATTGCAAAAAAATCAATAATCGCGCTTGTTGCGCTCTCTCATACTGCGGCTAATCTCTCGCTCAACATCGCGTTCCGCTATCGAGTCCCGCTTGTCATGCGACTGTTTCCCCTTTGCCACCGCTAGCTCTATTTTAGCACGTTTTCCCTCTTTTAGATACATAGCAAGGGGAATCAACGTCAGCCCCTTCTCGCGCGATTTGATCTGAAGCTTCAATATCTGATTCCTGTGCGCCAGCAGCTTCCTGGGCCGCAGCGGCTCGCTGTTGTAGTAACTCCCCTTCTCGTACGGAGAGATATGAACATTGTAGAGCCAAAGTTCGCGGCCCTCTATTCTGGCGTAACCATCTCTCAGGTTCACATGCCCGGCTCTGACTGATTTTATCTCCGTGCCGGAGAGCACGACGCCAACCTCCATGCTCTCGAGGATGAAATACTCGTGTCGTGCGCGTCTGTTTCTGGCAACGGTATGATCCTCATGTTCGTTATCACGCTTATCCGACATATCAGCAATCTCCCTGAGCGCCCTGTCTAATCCAAAAGCTCCCGGTATAAACCGGGAGCTTTTTACCCATTTTGGTCGGGGCGAGAAGATTTGAACTTCCGACCTCCTGGTCCCGAACCAGGCGCGCTAACCAGGCTGCGCTACGCCCCGAACGCGAGCAATTGTAACACCCAATGCGTTCTTTCGTCAATTGAATTTTACATTCTGGGGTGGGGGTGTCAGTTCCTGGGTATTTACAAATATTTCTTTCGCCCATGCCCCCTTAAGATATTTTTTAGCGTTGACTCCCAGTGGAATTATCTTCCATAAAGACACATCTCCAATATTCGAACCGTTGATGCGCAGTGTAAAATTTCCTCCAATTTCAAATGGTATTGCAATGAAACGTTCATTTTCGTAAACAATCCCGGCAGGCTCCGACTTTAACGGAGTTTTATCTGAAGCGGTCGCGCTCCAGGATAAGACCCCGCTCTTTGTCACAAGCAAAACTCCGTGGCTGCCATAGCCGCGCACAAGCGCCCTCAGGAATACAACCAGCTCCTCCATACTGTGCCCAGTCGCGGACAGCGCGTTTACGTATCGGCCAAACATGTTGGCCGGAGATGAGGAAAACACCATATGCAGGTAGACGCCAAGCGACTCCACGGCAGAAGTTGTTTCACCTCTCGTCAGAAGGGGTTTTATCTCATCTCTAGCGCGGGCCGCCGTGCTCCAGTCTATGCCGGACATGACCTCCAGAGTCGCCGCTATCAGGTCCGGAAGATCATCTCTCCCCGGTCTTTTACCCTCCGCCTCGAAGGGAGGAGAGGTCCAATGCTTTATGGGCAGCCCCCCCGCGTTGGATTTCAATACCGCCTCGATATGATATCTGCCTATAGCCGGAGGAATCAAGCCAGTCATTCTGCCGCTGGAGGTCCGCCAAATCACATGTTCATCGAGGTCCAGCGCCAATGAGCCTGAGACGAATTTCTGCGCGGGATAGGAAATATCCGTGAAAGAACCTCTTTCACCTTCGAAAAATTTACGAGCAACCGGATCCGACACCACAGCCACCGGATTATTTGGTGAGTCCGCGACTATTGAGAGAGCCACTTCAGGCTGGATTCCAGCGTTGGAGAGTATGGAAACGACATCTATATTCGGGTTGAAAGCGTCGTGCAGGATAATATCGATTGGATTAAATTTCCCGGCAGTCACCTCCTCGGGCAGGATGATATCACTTATCCTGAGATCCATACCCACCTGGAACTCAACATCTGCCGATACCTTGGGCCACGAAATCTCAGCGGTTATGCGCTCGATAACGGGAGCGGATATGGGAATAGCGCCTGACCAGCGATACGATATCCTCTCAGGAATATCCGAGACGCACTTCACGACGCCGGATCTGGTTGGAGTCCCTCCTATGAGGAGCATCCCCCATTCTGATTCGGCATTCAGGCGCACGTCTATTTTTTCTCCTGGCGCCAGGTCGGGAGCGATTACGCGTATCTCTATCTCCTGAGTTAATCCGGCAACTATGGGAAGAGCCGGCAAAGCGGCATCGAGGCTAAGAGAAGTTTCCGCGCACAGTCCAATCTGTGCTGTCAACAAGATCAATACGGTTGTGCATGTGGCTGAAATTATTTTTTTAACGTTTGGAGTCATCATTATAAACTTCGCCCTCCTGGTATGTGTAATCAACGTCTGTCGTCGCGCTGTCACGCGCGGGATCCCCTGTCAGATATTCGAGCTTGCCAAGGACTTCGGCGAGGTTGTCAAGCTCTATTCCATAGCTGGCCCATTCACCGGCCCGGCTTGCACGAAGCGCGGCATCAAAGTGCATTCTTGCACTTTTTATCAAATCGCGCAAGGTATCGCCGGTTTCAGATGATGATTCAACTGCGGAAATTTTGCCGGGCGCAGAGGGAATCTCTGAAGTTGAGGCGCCGAACAGCGACGCCACAGCCTCATCGAAGGTCTCGCCCCACGCGACGCGCCCGCCGGTTGAGAGTATTACGCGCTTCAGCTCCGGCAACTCCCCCCGCTCCGCTTTGAGATAGAGTGGCTGTACGTACAGCAGCGACCTCGCTATCGGTATCACCAGCAGATCGCCGCGAATCACGTCAGACCCCCTCTGACTCCACAACGACAGCTGAGACGAGATCTCCGTGTTCTGATCTATCAGAGCCTCTATCTGAGCAGGCCCGAAGATCAGCTCCTGCTTTGGAAACTGATACACCACCAGCTCACCGTAGCGTTGCCCGTCGCTTCTTCCCGCCATCCATCCAATAAGGTTACTGCGGCCAAATGGCATAAACGGAGCTATCATGACAAATTCCGGCGAATCCTCATCCAATAGCTGCATTGTCACATAGTTCGGGCGAATCCTGCGCTCCTGCCCCTGAGGAGTTGTCATCCACACGTCCTCACGGTTGTAGTACGTATTAGTGTCGGTCATGTGATAGACGCGATAAACCTCACTCTGCACCTCGAAGAATTCCTCCGGATACCTGAAGTGAGAGCGTATATCCAAAGGCGCATTCTCCAACGGCTCGAACTGCGCCGGAAATATTCCTGCCCAGGCTCTGATTATGGGATCACTATCATCAGTTATGTAAAATTTCATGGCGCCGTCGTAGGCGTCAACAGTTATTTTTACGCTGTTGCGGATATAGTTCACTCCGATATACGAATCGAGCCCGGCGCGGGTGACGCCGGGGCCGTAGAGCGGACGGGAGTACGGGTAGTGCGAACTTGCTGTGTACGCGTCCTGCAGCCAGAGAATGCGGCCGTTTGTTATGATCGGATAAGCGTCATCCTCAAGTATGAGATACGGAGCGGCGGTTCTGATTGCTTCCTTTATATTGCGATTGTACAGAATTCGGCTATCCGGGCGAAGCGAACCGGTGAAAAATATCTCGGAGTCACGGAAGCGCAGCGCATAGAGCAGACGGCGGGCAAGTGTCCCAATTTCAACTCCACCGGTTCCCTCATAAGAGCTGCGGATGTTTGAGTCGCCCATTGGATAGTCAAACTCATTCACGTCTGTCTTGACCAGCGCATAGCTCTCCGGCTTCTCCCCGTAATAGATTTGAGGTCTCTCTATCGATATCGGGAAGCTCGATTTAGGAGGAAGATCCTTTATGAAGAATGAGGGAAGCCCGCCTTCCTCCATCTCGTTGACGGGGTTCATGACCACTCCGTAGCCGTGAGTGAACTCCAGATGCATGTTGACCCACGTCCGGCTCTGAAGCTGTGATGTGTCGAGTTCGCGCGCGGAGAGCATCACCTGTTGGCTTCTGCCGTCTATATCGTATCTGTCTATGTCTATATCCGCAAAATCATAATATGTCCTTATTTCCTGGAGCTGCTTATATGTACGAAGCAGCGGGGAGTAATCCCAGAGACGTATGTTCTCCACAGTGTCCGACTCGGATTGCATCTCTGCATAGGATACCTCCGGTTCCGGAGTCATCTGAAAAATTTTGACGTCGTCGATTGAAAAAGCGCGCCGTGTGGATTTTATGTGATACTCTAAAAACTTTTTCTCGTACTCATACTCATTGGGTTTGACAATGTAATTTTGGACTACTTGAGGAAGCAAAACTTGGGCTAAAAGACCTACCAGAAATATACCGCCAACCACGCCAATAGAGACCCTCCACATCGGCCTGTAAAAATTGGCCAATATCACCGCCGATGACGCGATCATAGTGAGCGAGACGGCAGTGAGCAGGGGCAATCTGATGAATCGATCAGTGTAGCCCATGCCGTACACTATACCTGACGGGGAGTAGAGCAGCTCATAGCGTGAAAGCCACAATCCGCACCCGAACAAAAATATGCATATCGAGGCAAGCGCGGCCAAGTGAAGCCTTGCGTCGCGAATCAAGGTGATTTTTCCCTGCTCGGAGCGCAGAGACCTTGTCAGCATATACACGACGAAGCAACCGCAGAGCGTCAAAATAAAGAGCCCTGTCAGCCATTTGAGAAGAATATTCAGAAATGGGAGCGAAAATACATAAAATCCGATGTCCATGCCGAATATGGCGTCCGACTCGCCAAACGGATTCCCGTACAAAAACCGCATCGCCACAGGCCAGTTCGACATGCTGCCAAATCCGTCCAGGAGCGCAAAAATACACGCCGCAAGCCAGGCTAAACAGGGGCGCATCCAGACGGAATCAAGTCCTCCGGTCGCCGCCCTGTACTCGAGCATCCCAATACGCGCGGCTCGAATCCAGTTAAACGAACATACGACAAAGGTCGCCAGCGCGCAGGCGGCAAACAGAGCAGCCTGATAAAAAAATCTGTACCACAGCACTGAACCAAACCCCTGCGACTCAAACCACAGCAGATCCGTGTAAAACGCGACAAAACCTCCAAGCCCCACAAAAAATATGACCAGCAGCCCCAGAGCTATCAAGAGTATCTTTGGCAAAAGCGGCATAGGAGCATCCCCTCGACCGCTCCATGCGGCGCCCCCGAAAAAATTATCTCCGGCGCCCTGAGTCCAGCTTCTGTCGCCGTCGCCATTGATGAATTTATAGAAAATATCCTTGAAGTTCATCAAATACCTCCCCTCAAATTATCCAACCGGCGTTTTATTTCAGTAAAATAATCTGTTTTTAACATTTACGATGTATAACTCACACCAATTGAGGCTATGATACAAAGCGTTTTGCTGAGTATTACCCTAAATCATAAGTCTTTTCGTTGAAACCAACAGAGTGTTTCTGAATAAAATTTCTAAATTCCTGTAAAATCAGCATTTTTAGTATAACATACTTAGTAATAACCTTTGGCAGTTGCTATAATAGTATAGACAAAGATTACTCGCCATATTTGGGGGCTCCTGTTAATGATCATCACTATCGATATCATGAAAAAATTAAATGATTCTTTTGCGACCAACAGCTTAATGTCCTTTGCTGACATGGCGAAGGAATGTTATCTTGACGAAAAACTTCTCTCATTCCTGATCGGTGAACTGGATATGCCAATCACGTCCATGAAAATTTTCTTTGCGACTATAGATGAATATTTGGCAGAGATGCAAAAGAGGGCGAAGATGCTCAGCGAGTGTTACACAGCAATACAGCATGTGCAGATTGAACAATCTATCATAAAAACAACGCCTGACGTGCCAGACCCTCCAATCCTGTGGTAAATGTGTCCATGCAAATTCCGATGCCTCACAAAAATGACGCGATACGAATTTCGGGGGACGCTTACTGCAAGTCTGACAAAGCCCTGCCCTTCAAAAATATCATCATCCGCCCACTCCGTAATTTAGATAAAAATAAGAGGCTGCAACTGCTTGAATAATCATGGTGGCGGTATTAATCAGCTGTCTTAACACAGCATTGTACAAAAATGATGATTTGTTATGACACAAATATGCTAATATGGTCTTACCGCAAAAAATGGATAACGGACATATCAGTTGAAATCTGTTTTTAATCTGTCCGAGGTGTTTGGTTCTCGGGAATTTACGGGAGGAAATAAGGTCATGTCAACAAAGTCCAAGGTAACGCTGGACGGCAACGAAGCTGCAGCTTATGTTGCCCACGCAACTAACGAGGTCATCGCCATCTACCCGATAACGCCCTCTTCAAATATGGGTGAATGGGCTGACCAGTGGAGTTCCGAGGGACGCCCCAACATATGGGGGACGGTTCCTAGTGTTGTGGAGATGCAGAGTGAAGCGGGCGCGAGCGGGGCATATCACGGGGCACTCCAGACCGGGGCGCTCGGCACAACCTTTACCGCGTCTCAGGGACTTCTGCTTATGATCCCAAACATGTTCAAGATAGCGGGAGAGCTTACCAGCACAGTTATGCACGTCTCGGCGCGCACCGTGGCCACTCACGCGCTCTCCATCTTTGGCGACCACTCCGACGTCATGGCGACGCGTGGCGCAGGCTGGGCAATGCTCTGTTCCAGCTCAGTCCAGGAGGTAATGGACATGGCGCTCATAGCTCAAATGGCGACGCTCGAGGGAAGAGTCCCCATCCTCCACTTCTTCGACGGCTTCAGAACCAGCCACGAGGTAATGAAAGTCGAGGCCATACCCTACGACGATATGAGAGCTCTCATTAACCCTGAGCTCGTTTATGAACACAGATCACGTGGACTTACCCCGGACAGTCCCGAGCTTCGCGGCACTGCGCAGAACCCCGACACATTCTTCCAGTCGCGTGAGGCGTGCACTCCGTACTTCGAGGATATGCCGAGCATCGTTCAACGGGCAATGGATCAGTTCGCCTCCCGGATGGGCCGTAAATATCGCCTCTTCGACTACTTCGGCGCCTTCGACGCAAAGCGCGTCATCGTAATGATGGGCAGCGGAGCATACGTCGCGCGCGAGGCGGTGGAGCACATGGTCGCTAAAGGAGAGAGGGTCGGCCTGCTGATTGTGCGCCTTTACCGTCCATTTGACATAGGCGCCTTCCTCAATTCGCTGCCAGCCACCGTGAACTCTGTCGCGGTCCTTGACCGCTGCAAGGATCCAGCCGCTCCCGGCGAGCCCCTTTACATGGATGTCGTACATGCGCTCTCGTCACGACCTGACATAGAGATAATCGGCGGACGGTACGGACTTTCATCCAAGGATTTCACACCGGCTATGGTCAAGTCGGTATATGACGAACTCATCAGATTGAAGCCGAAAAATCACTTTACCGTCGGAATAGACGACGACGTCTCCTTCAGCAATCTCAGGTACGATCCAAACTTCACCACTGAGGACCCGAAGTGCGTGCGCTGCCTCTTCTACGGTCTTGGCGCTGATGGTACAGTCGGGGCTAACAAGAACTCGATCAAAATAATCGGAGAGGACACCGACTATTACGCGCAGGGCTACTTCGAGTATGACTCCAAAAAATCCGGGGGCATAACGACCAGCCATCTGAGATTTGGGCCGAACCCGATATACGCGTCGTACTTCATCAACAAGGCAAACTTCATAGCGTGTCATCAGTTTTCATTCCTCGAACGTTACGACATGCTCAAAAACGCGCTCGAGGGCTCGACATTCCTCCTGAACAGCCCCCACGGCAAGGATGATGTGTGGAACCACCTGCCGCCCAAAGTACAGCGGCAGATAATAGACAAGAAGATCAGGCTTTACACGATAGACGCCATCACTATTGCCAAGGAAACCGGCATGGGCGGGCGCATCAACACGATCATGCAGACATGTTTCTTCGCGATCAGCGGTGTTCTCCCCAAAGATGAGGCCATCTCGGCAATAAAAAAGTCCATCAAAAAGACCTACGGCCGCAAGGGAGATGATATAGTCAAGCAGAACATCGACGCTGTCGACTCCACACTGGCGAACCTATTCGAGGTCAATATCCCCGATACAGTGTCTGCGGAGTATCTCGGGAGCGACGAGACGGCGGTAAACTCTCCGGAGTTTGTGCGCAATGTGTTAGCTCCGATGATGGTGAACGAGGGCGATTTGCTCCCGGTGTCCGCCATGCCCGATGACGGCTCCTACCCGACGGGCACGACGCAGTACGAGAAGCGCAATGTCGCCATAGATATCCCGGCGTGGGACCCGGATGTATGCATACAGTGCGGCAAGTGCGCGCTGGTCTGCCCGCACGCAACAATCCGAGCTAAGGTCTACGACGGGGATCTCCTGAAGGATGCTCCTCCCGCCTTCAAACACAAGGACGCGAACTGGAAGAACTTCGCCGGCATGAAGTACACTGTCCAGGTGGCGCCTGAAGATTGCATCGGCTGTGGATTGTGCGTCTACAACTGCCCCGCTAAGAACAAGAGTCAGCCGGACAAAAAGGCCATCAACATGACTGAGCAGATGTCGCTCAGGGACAGAGAGAGGGCTAACTGGGAGTTCTTCCTCGAAATACCCGATGTGGACCGCAACCAGCTCAACCATCAGGCTGTCAAGGACGTGCAGCTTCTGCACCCGCTATTCGAATTCTCTGGCGCGTGCGGCGGATGCGGCGAGACGCCGTACCTCAAACTCCTCTCCAGCCTCTTTGGGGACAGAACGCTGATTGCAAACGCTACGGGATGCAGCTCGATCTACGGGGGCAATCTGCCGACGACCCCGTGGACTTACAACGACGAAGGGCGCGGCCCCGCATGGTGCAACTCTCTCTTCGAGGACAACGCCGAGTTTGGAATGGGATACCGTCTCACTCTCGACAAACATCGCGAATTTGCGGTCGAACTGCTGAGCAAACTGGAGAACGAAATAGGCCCCGACTTCGCGCGTCAGCTGGCGACATCTGCTCAGAGCACCGAGAAGGAGATCCACGAACAGAGGGACAGGGTGGAACTTCTGAAGGAAAAACTCTCGTGGATGGACTCCGATGACGCAGTTGAACTGCTTACAGTGGCCGACGCTCTCGTCAAAAAGAGTGTGTGGATAATAGGCGGAGACGGCTGGGCATATGACATAGGCTACGGCGGACTTGACCATGTCTTAGCCAGCGGACGCAATGTCAATATACTTGTTCTTGACACAGAGGTCTACTCCAACACCGGCGGACAGATGTCGAAGGCGACCCCGCGCGGAGCGATCGCGAAGTTCGCCGCAGGCGGCAAGCGCCAGGGCAAGAAGGACTTAGCTCTTATGGCAATGGCCTACGGCTCGGTGTACGTCGGTCGCATAGCTATGGGCGCCAACGACGCTCACACCATCAAGACATTCATAGAAGCTGAGGCCTACGATGGGCCGTCTATAATTATTGCCTACAGCCATTGCATTACCCACGGCATCGAGATGCGCAAGGGGCTCGAGCAGCAGAAGAAGGCTGTCGAATCCGGCCACTGGATTCTTATGCGCTACAATCCCACGCTCATACAGGAGGGTAAAAACCCGCTCATAATCGACAGCAAAGCGCCCACACTGCCTCTTGAGGAGTACATTTACAACGAAATTCGCTACAAGGCGCTCCAGAAAACCGACCCGGAGGCCGCGAGTTCTCTGCTCCGTGAGGAGGAGTCTGAGTTGAAGCTCAAGTGGCGCTATTATCAGCATCTGGCATCGATGGATTACTCGATAAAATAATTCAGCGGACGGCCTTCAAAACAGTCCTCACTTATGTAAAAAATCCCCCCTGTCCAAATCAGGGGGATTTTTTACATAGCCGGGCATTTTATTTTTTCAGGAAGTCGAGCACCGTCTCCCTGAATGCGACATAGTGAGGTATCTCCATGAAGAGCGCATGTCCGCCTCCGGGAAAGACACTTATCTCGGCGTCTCCGGGAATACCCTTCAGCGCTTCATACACAAGTTTCACGCTGACATAAGGGTCACGGTCGCCAACTATCAGCAGGGTGGGATTTTTTATCAAAGCTGTGGGTATCAGACGATTATTTGGAGACACGAGGAGATCTCGTCTGCCTCCATTCGGCACAGGGTGATTGTCGTATTTTTTTGTGTTCTCGTTGAAGAGGTCAACCACCCCCGGATCGGTGACAGCCGGGTCTATCTTGCCGTCAGGACCGAGCTGAAAATCGTCCGGAGCTCCCTTCCAGGCATCCGTCACGAACGCCTTATCGACATTGCTGTGCCCAAGGCCGGCCACTATCGGAGCGTACAGTATGAGTTTCCGCACCTTCTGAGGGTACTTGGCGGCAAACCTTCCGCCAGTCACAGTCCCCCAGCTCCACCCTAAAAGGTCGACAGCGCCGGCATTACTCTCGCTCAATATCAGGTCGACAGCCGCGTTGATGTCCTCAGCCGCGTAATCGGAATCCGGCTGAAATCCGTCCTTAACTTCAGCGGAGCGAGCATAACCTGCTATATCCAGCGTCCACACCGAATATCCCTGTCGCGCCAGATAGCGCGCAAAGCTGTAGTCCTTGAAGTCGAGGTCGAATTCGTGCGAGGAAAAAGTCAGGCCGTGAACGAGGATTATCTGACCAGCATCGCCCTTGCCATCCTCCTGGAATCGCTGCAGGAATAATTTTACACCGTTGCGCTCTAAAGGAAATTCCTTCGTCACTATATCCGCAGCCAATGCACATGTGCTTACCAATACGAAAACTACAAGGAGCAAAATCTTCATCAAACCAAACTTGCGCTTCAAAAAAATACCCCCATTCAGATATGATATAGTTGAAACATTATAACATCACTTCAGCCTGATTGCGCCATTTTAGGGAATCGCTGATTTAATGTTCTTCGAGCGAAATGGAGCGGATTCGTTCTCCATCGAAACGGTTGTCGCAAAAATGGCCGCAGGTGTAACAGAGCTACATTGAGGACTATTTTTGTGGTAACCGTGAAGATGGTGAGCGAATACGCCCATTGCAGCCGAAGGTTATTAAATCAGCGGTTCCCTAAGGAAGCGTTTTCTCTGGATCAGTTGAGGACTCCGCAAGCGAGCATTTCTCTCGCGGAGCCCTCAACTGGGTTTTAAGGTTCTCTAAAATTCGCGGCGCGGGTCGTGGGATCCTGTTATAGCGCCGGTCTTGGGGTCTATCAGTATCGCGTTGACATCCCCCATAGGTTCCTGAACCGACACCTTGTATCCCAGGCTCGTCAGTTTATCCTCGACGTCCTTTGCCAATCCGTACGCCTCCACCCTCAACTCGTCCGGGAGCCACTGCATGTGGACGCGCGGCGCCTCTACAGCCTCACTGATATTCATCCCGTGGTCTATTACGTTGGATATCACCTGCAGTGTCGTCGTTATTATCCTCGACCCGCCGGGGCTGCCCGCAACCATGAACAGCTTTCCGTCCTTCAGCACGAGCGACGGCGACATGGAGCTCAGTGGGCGCTTGCCGGGAGCTATGCAGTTGGCATCGCTTCCAACCAGCCCATAAATGTTAGGCACACCGGCCTTTGCGGCAAAGTCGTCCATCTCGTTGTTGAGGAGGAAGCCCGCACCCATTACGGCGGCCCCGCTTCCGTACCAGTCGTTGATCGTGTAGGTTACCGAGACCGCGTTGCCTGCCTTGTCCACTATGGAGTAGTGGGTGGTGTTTTTGCCCTCTTTGATCTCACTCAATCCCGGTTTGACCTGCGAACTCGGCGTCGCTGCCTTTGCCGCCACTATTTTGTCATAAATGGATTTGGCGTACTCCGCCGATATGAGCTGCTCCACCGGAACCTTGACGAAATCCGGGTCGCCCATGTACTCCGAGCGGTCGGCGTAAGCGTAGCGCATCGCCTCCGCCATAATGTGCAGTGTCTCAGATGAGGCAAATCCGAGCGCGCCTATATCGGCGTGCGACATTACATTGAGTATCTGCACGAGGTGGGTACCGCCTGAGCTCGGGGGACTCATGGAGATTATGTCGTACCCGCGATACTTTCCAGTTATCGGCTTGCGCCACGCGATATTATACTCCTCCAGATCTTTCAGCGTGATAAGCCCGCCGTTCTTTGCCATGTCAGCGGCAATCAGCTCTGCAGTCTCACCCTTGTAGAACCCGGCGTCACCACTTTTGGCAATGCGCTTCAAGACCTCTGCGAGGTCCTTCTGGACAAAGAGCTCCCCCTCTTTGTACGTACTGCCATCGGGCTTGAGGAAATATTTTTTGGAGGACTCGAAGCGGGCAAACCTCTCGGCGTAATCAGCCATCGTTATAGCGCCGAATTCGTTGGTTTTGAAGCCCTCCTCCGCCAGCTTTATCGACGGAGCTATTATCTCGGCGAGCGGTTTGGTTCCATACTTAGCCAGCATGGCGTTCAGCCCCGCCACACTCCCCGGCACACCGGCAGCTCTGTACCCCACAGTGCTGGCCTCGGGAATAACATTGCCGTCCTTGTCCAGATACATGTCTCTCGATGCCGCAAGAGGCGCCTTTTCACGAAAATCTATGGCAACCGTATCCTTCCCTGCGTTGTGAATTATGGCAAATCCACCGCCGCCCAGGTTTCCCGCAGCTGGCAGAACCACTGCAAGCGCGTAGCCAACAGCCACAGCCGCGTCAACAGCGTTGCCTCCGTTGTCCAGCACCTGCTGCCCAATTGCGTCGGCCAGCCTGTGACTAGACAACACCAGCCCGTTCGCTCCTCCCCTTATCGGCGGATACGCCGCAGCGTCGAGGCGCGACGCAACCATAATCGGCATCAGCGCGAATATTGAGGCAATAAAGCAGGCAACAAAGCGGATCTTCAAACTTCCCTTCATAATATAACCCTCCTTAATTAATTGCAGCTTCAAAATAACCAACATCCAAGACAAAAAAATGCGTTTGATGGAGCGTACACAGAGGCTAATCCGGTCTATAACACCCTCCTCTCACTGATGGCGGTTATGGCAACTCTGATTTGGAACAGAAAATTACATAAATTATATATCATTTATTTTATATTTCCATTATTTTACATGAAGATCGCAGATCGATATTCGCGATACCGTTAGGAACTGTAGAGAAATAAGTTGACCACGTAAAATGGCTGTAAAATCTTCACCACAGCGGACACACTTGATCATTAGGCCAAGTTATTTTTGCACAGTTCCTTACTGTCCAGCGGGGAGTACAATATTACATTAGCGTGGCGCGGTCATAGGGCATTCCAGTGGGCATCCGTCAAATATCTGCGCGCAAACCTTCTACTTCTTCAAGGGTCAGACCAGTCGCTGTAACGATTTGGTCAAGCGGCATATTCATTCCTAAAAGATTTCGAGCTATGGCAAACGCTTTACTTTGCTC
>JAISRE010000032.1 GCA_031273805.1 Synergistaceae bacterium
GTTCCGCCAACGTCCGCTGCTCAAGAAGAGCTTCCATTGCTACCTTTGCTTTAAATTCCGCGTTGTATTTTTTCCTCATAAAATCGCCCCTTATCTGGAGCTATTTTACCAAATCCGCCTCCGGTTGCTTTATTGCTTAGCGGGTGGTCTTAATTCCTGGGACCATTATAGGCGTCCACCAAAGCAGAAGACCGAACGGGATTTATAGTAGAAAAACGTGAAAAACTCATGTGAGTATACCATGCTCAAGTAAGCAAAAGCAGGGGCGCCGCAACCATCGATGTCGCGCTAAGTCCATTTTTTGCATGAACGGGGTTTCGGAATGTCCTACTGGAGCTTGAAGACGAATGGTATCCGCGCCGTTATGACGTCGCCGTAACCCGAGGAGTCGAACTCCCATCCGCGCACGGCGCGAGCGGCGGAGTCGTCCAGCGGAGCGTGTCCGCTGGACGACTCCACCTTGACGTCGGATACCCTTCCGGACTTTATCGTCACGATCAGCGTGACGGTTCCCTGATCTCTGCGTTTTCTGCTGAGCATGGGGTACTCCGGCGATATTTTTTTCGTGACCGTCAGCCTGGATACGTCTATTATCGCGCTGCTCACGCTCGGCGCTGCAGGAGACGCGATTTGCGAGTTGGCAGAGGAGCTCACGGCGGGGGCGCTCGTTGCGGGAGCGCGCTGCGCGGCTGCTGCCTCCGCCGTCTGAGTCTCTACCTTTGGTTCCGGCTCTTTAGGAGGCTCTGCCTTGGCTGGCTGTTTCACCTTCGGAGGAACTTTTTTAGGAGGTTCTATTTTTTTTACTTCCTTGACCTCTTTAATAATCTCCTTAACCTCCGGTTGAGGATCGGGCGGCGGCGGAGTCTCCGTCTTCTGAGGGGGCTCAGGGGCCTGCGGGAGCGGTGTTGGGGGCGTCGGCGCGGGAATGTTGCGGAGCGAGACTCGGATGGATATGGGTTCGGTGCGCGCCTCGGTCTCCGGGAGAAAAGATAGAATAAATACATGAATCGCTATGCTCAATATGATTGCCGGAATAATCCTTCTCATGGTCTGCCCTCCTCGAACGCCAGAGCTACATCCGGGACGCCAAGCGCGCGCAGCAGCTCCAGGAGCTCCGCCACGTCTCCGTATCGGGCCGATTTGTCGCCCGCCACCAGAATATCCCGGCTCCTGGCGACAGCCTCGGCCACTGCCTCGGGCAGTCTCTCCCGGGTGATTCTTTCGCCTCCCCACAGCAGAGACGAGTCGTTCTCCACCGTCAGAATCACAGGGTTTTTATCCGACAGCGGCGGGGGAGTGCCGATGGGGAGATCGACATTCATCGTCCCCTGTACAAATGCGGTCGTCAGCACGAAAAAAATTATCAGCATGAAGAGCACGTCTATGAGCGGGGTTATGTCTATCTCGGCATGGGCTCTCCGGTTGCGTTTCATCTGTCGGTCTGCCTCCTCGCGCGTTCGCGCAGCGAGTGCTCGGTGATGATGAATACGCCGCCGCGCTCCAGGTCCTCCTCCTCGCGGTTTATCCTTCCTGTCAGCATCCCGTGGACTATTATCACAGGTATTGCCACGCTGAGCCCGGCCACAGTGGTGAAGAGCGCCTTCCAGATTCCTCCGGTGACGGCCTCGGCGCTGACGGCGCCCCCCAGGTTCAGCGTCTGAAACATCTCGACCATGCCGAGCACGGTGCCCAGCAGCCCCAGGAGCGGTGATACTTTAGCGATTACCTCGAGCAGAGCCATGTTTTTTTCCCACCTGTAGAGCTCGCGGCGTATCTGTCCCTCCACAAAAACCCTCAAGCTCTCTCCGTCGAGCGTCCAGTGTCCATACACTGCGGTGAAAAGCCTGTGCAGGGAACTCCGACCGGAGACAGCGCTTCGAACCGCCTCCGGGTCGCCGTTGGACAGGGACTTTCCGAAGGCTATCTCCAACTCCTCCAGGTTGGCTGAGGCGTATATGAAGAAGAATATCCGCTCGAGGACGACCGCCAGGGCTATTACCGACAGACAGAGTATTATCCACATTATCAGTCCGCCGAGGCTCATGTACTCCATGAATGTCGAATATGTCAAAGATGCCGAACTCATACAAAAATTCCCCCATAATAATAATTATTGAGATACATAGCCCTCACGCGTCCAGCGACATCGCCGCCCCGAACGCCACCGTGAACTGCGGGGACTCCAGAACCCGAACCTCCGTCATCAGCTCATCCTCCAGAGCTGACGCCAGGCCCGCGTTTAATGCCGGTCCGCCGTCGAGGTAGACCACTCCGGTATCCGCAAACCTCCCCAGCAGACCGCTCACCCTGCGGGCGACTGAGCAGTGCAACGCCCTTATTATATCCTCTTTTTTCACCCCTCTGGCAAGAAGTGAGACCATCTCGCTCTCCGCGAAGACCACGCAGGTGCTGTTGATCTCTATCTCCTCGCCGGAGTCGATGCTCAATCCGGCGAAATCGGAGAGGGGAGTGTCGAGTATTCGAGCCGCGAGCTCGAAAAAACGACCGGTACCCGCCGCGCACTTGTCGTTCATCTTAAAATCCGTGACGCTCCCGGCGTCGTCGAGCGTCAGTATTTTCAGATCCTGTCCTCCGACGTTGATGATTGTCCTTGCCTCTTTGCCGCTCAGTATAAAGGCGCCTATCGCGTTGGATGTGATTTCGTCGAGATGTTTGTCAGCGGATGAATATAGCTTTTTCCCGTATCCGGTGGACGCGACGCCGGATACGGAGTCAATACCCGCCCCCAGCGAGGAGAGCCCCTCATCCATCAGATCTTTCGCGACGGACTCCTGTCCCGGCGCCGTTGCCCTTATCCCGCGCCAGACTATGTTCTCCCCCTCGGCTATCACAGCCTTGATGGCGGTGCTTCCAAGATCCAGCCCTATCTTAAGTGATATCGCTCTCACCCCTTCAACGTTCCGTGATACGCCTCGATGCGCGTCCTCAAGTTCTGCGAGTCCTCAGCTGCGTAGTCCGTCTCGAGCCGCAGGAACTTAAGCCCTCGCTCCTTCAGCTTCATTTCCAGCCCGAGACTCTCCAGGTCGTATGGGTGACACCCCTTCAGCACGTGGAATACCACTCCATGAAAGTCAGTGACCTCTCTCCTGCTCAAGATGTTGTTTATCCGGCGATCGTTGTCTATGAACGTAGGACAGAGGCATCCCTGGTGATATCGCTGAGCCAGAGCCGAGATCATTCCGAACTCGGATGTGTCCTTGCAGGTCACGGCGCCGGGGAAAATGCGCTCACCTGAGCACAGATCGTCCGAGACGACAGATATTCCGGCGTCCTCCAGCAGATGGAGCAGCTTGAAGTTCGGAAAGAATATGGGCGACCCCGCTAGGAAGACCCGGGCGCTCTTCGGGCTCGATCGAGCCGCTGGAGTGGGATTGATGGACAGAGCCGCCGCAGTCCACCTCTCCGGGGAGTCGAGAAAAAACGAGCCCGCTATCAGCGTGAACCAGACGTTTGCCATGCGTCCCTCCTGCCTCATCATTGCCAGGCGGCTCAGTGCCCGCCATGCGTTGTTGTAAATTCGGATGGAGTCCTCGATAGGTTTTCGGCTTACCCTGGCGCCAAGGGACTCCAGGAATTTTTTCAACCCGAACACGGATTCCAGCCACAGCGCCTGGCAGGAGTCGCCGTCCTTCAGATGGGGCAGCTCCATCCAGTGAACGGAAGCGCAGTCTGTCCCGGA
Organism: Synergistaceae bacterium; assembly: GCA_031273805.1. GTDB lineage: Bacteria > Synergistota > Synergistia > Synergistales > Synergistaceae > JAIRKI01. The sequence goes on from JAISRE010000032.1 coordinate 3,701, forward strand.
TGACGCCAGCATCTCCGGGAACTTGACCACCCAGTCGCAGGTGGTGGGCAGTATCCACGGCTTTACGCCTGAAGGCTCGCCCGACTCGCTCCCCATGACGGCCCCCAGCACGGCGCGCAGCATTGGGCACATAAGCGCCGGAAGTCCCTGCAAGGCCAGGTTGGTCATCGCCTGAGAACCGCTTGCGATCTTGTATGGGTGAAAACCCGCCGCGTGTATGAGCTCGATCGGCGCCTGTATGCAGAGTAGGCGCATCACGGCCCGTCCCGTCCGAGCCTCTATCGATTCAGGACTCGAATCTCCCCTGCAGAGCTCTATAAAATAGTCAAAATCCGGGGAATAGTCCTCGCGTCCGGTGAGTGACTCCAGATTTTTCCTGACCTCCGCCTCCGCCCTCTCCGAGGTTTTTTTAAAAATTTTCAGGGCGCGCGGGGACCGGGACATGTTATCTGCCGCGTTCATCTTTTTTCCTCCTGAGTTCTGCCACATAGTTTCTGGAAGATCTGAACAGCCTGAACTTCAAGAAATTTATGGAGAGCGCGAAATCCGACGGGCACGCCTCGACGCAACTGGCGCAGTCGAGGCATTCGTCGCTCTGGACATCGCTCGACTTTCTCTGCCGATAAACCGCCTCGATCTCCATCGGGCAGGCCCTGCGGCAGTTTCCGCACCCGACGCACGCCTCCGGCGATTTTACCAGCCTGAGCGCGGTGATCGGTTTGAGGATGTGAATGAGCGCCAGCAGTGGACAGAAGATGCAGAAGAAGCGGTCCTTGAAGAACATGCCGACCAACATAACGCCTGTTATTGTGAGCAGTGCGACAGAGAAGCCCAGGGTTACCCAGTTGTCGTAGTTGAGGGCGAGGTATCGCGTTTCTCCTATGAACAGCGGAAGCAGGGATTTGCCGGGGCATATGCCGCAGAACGGCAGGTAAAAGTCCTCGTGCAGCACCCCAACGGTCACGAGAGGCGGCATGATGACGATGCCAGCCAGCAGCGCATATTTAACCCATGCGAGGCATCTCGCAATGGGATAAGAAATCATGCGCTCGCGCACTCCGAGTTTTCTTCGCAGGGCTGAGAGCCAGTCCTGTATCAGTCCGAACGGGCAGATCCAGCCGCACCAGAGCTTGCCCAGCAGCGCCACGAGGATTATGAATACTGCAAACCACCCAAGGGCCGCCCCTATGCCGAAGCCGCTCGCGGCGGCCGCTCCCATGCCGAAGCCTATGTATCCCTGAAGCCCCATGAGGTAGCAATAACCTCCGCAGCCAGGGACGAACGGGCACGCGAAGCACGGCAGCGCGGAGCCCAGGTGAACGCCGAAACGCCCGCCGTACATCATGACAATGAATCCGGCGTGCTGGACGATACTTCGCACTTTCCATATCCTCATCGCCATTTGAACCTCCTCCCGGCTTGCGCGACCAGCGCCAGACAGACTGCGGCGCTCCCGGAGAGGACTCCAAGCCCTCCTCTGAGGTCGGTCTGGCCGTAGAACGCGCGGTACACCGGCAGATAAAAACTGATATTGACGCCATCCGGCATCATCGCCGTGAAGACCACATCTTTTTTTGCCGTGTATCCCGCGTCTGCCAACTCCTCGTCGTGAGGCGGGGTGTAGATGTATCCTCCCGATTGATTGCGCATGACGTCCGGCGCCGGGGCGCGCGCCTCGAAGATCCCGATGGCGCTAGGGCCGGAGTCGAGCGACAGCTCGATAGGTATTCCCGTCTGCGCCCTGAAGTAATACCGTCCGGCGTCGATCTTGAATGCAGGCCAATCCGGCATGGAGTCCATTCGCTCCGCGTCAGGGTCGGCGTTCCCGGATTCGCCGAAGCAGCTGAACACGGTAGATGCGTAATGCCGCGTGTCGCCGATCCTCGCACTTGCCATAAGCTCTATCGTCTCCGTTCTGCCGCTGTAAACAGTGACGCTCATAGTTCCACTTCCTGATTTCTCCGGCCTCTTGCGGAACGCCTCCGGAGCGCCGTAACTTCTCTCCGCCCCTGTGCCCGCCCTCGACATTGCTCTGTATACTACCTCGACGTCGTCCGCGCGCGCGCCGGAGGGCACGTGGAGGTCAAATGATGCGACCATGCCGCCGTCTCGGGTTCTGCTCTGGCCCGTCATGTTCAGCCAGAGAAAATCCATGTCCTCTTCGGCCGCGTGAAGCGCCGCCGGAGTGGATGCCGCCAGCAGCGACAGAGATATACATAGCAGGCACAGGCCTCGCGTCATCTGGTTCGCCCGCCGCGCCTCAGACCTGTGAAGAAGAGCGCCAGCAGCGCCAGGACGAAGATGGACGCGAACCATTCGACGCCCGACGACGAGATGGATGTCTCGTCCTGAGCGTTCTCGACATTCTCCATCTTGAAGCCCTTCACGCTCTCGGCGTCGTCCGGAGTCGATGTTTCGTTGCCGAGCGGCCTGGCTGCATCCGAGGGTTTTACGGCGCCAAGGTTCTGCAGGAGGTCGAGCCGTTTCGCCGCCATGTCGTCGATCGTCGCCTGTCCCGCAGTCTCGACCGCGAGCTTGAACTCCGCCACCAGCTCAGGCGACATTAGGCCGGGTATGGAGATTATGTTGAGCACCATCTGATGAAACTGAGGGTTGTTGCAGGTGTGGTCGCAGCAGGCGAGTCCACGGTTGATGACGCTCATTGCGTAATTTGCCGCCAGTTTCTGCTTTATCTCGTCGGTCGCCTCCCAGTAGCCCTTGCGGGTCGTCTCCAGCATACGCGCCGTAAGCGACTGGTAGGCCCACGGGTTCTCCCTGTCCAGGAATTCGTCTATGCCGAGGCCGTACTTGTCCTCGACGTAGACCTCGTAGGTCTCGTTCCACGAGGATTCCCCCACGGACTCAGGAGTGGTCACCTGCCAGCCCCACAGGTACTCGACGTAATTCGACATCTCCCTGGCGCCGGCGTAGTTCTCGCCCTTCATGCCCTCTATCCACTTTGGGTTGAGGTAGCGGGTTCTCATCTCGGCGCCGAGAAGTTTCTGAAGGCTCTCCATTTTGACCGAGCCGAGCGTTCTCTGGTCCGCGATCAGCGTCTGAGGCGCCTTGCCGGATAGGTCGCGGACGGCGAGCGACATCCCCCCCAGGTACATGAACATGTCGTCGTTGTCCATCAGTCCGAAGTAGCTCGACGACACGGAGTGCCAGACTACCTTGGCGTCGCGCAGGTTCATGTCCAGCGCGCGCTCCGCCGGGGCGCCCCACATATCTCCGCCGTACGCGTATCCGGTGTGTCTGCGGTAGACCTCCGCCACAGCGGAGTCATTTTCCCAAAGGCCGGACGCCGACACCAGCTCCTCGACCCTGTTGCCGTAAGCCCCTGGCGCCTCAGAAAATATTCGCGCGCGCGAGAATCTGCTGGCGTCCTCTGAGGTCATTCCCGCCTCGATGAGGCTCTGTTCGATGCGTCTGTCGTTCCCGCTGATGAAGTTTTCTATGTCGTCCTGGGCCGCTGCCTGTCTGATGGCGGCGTCGATGAAGAGTATCTTGTCGGGGAAGAGGTCCCTGTACAGCCCAGATGCGTTTATCGCAACGTCCACTCGCGGTCTCCCGAGCCGCCGCCCGGGGATAGGGCGAGTCCCAGTCACCTGTCCGCTGGAGTTCCACACCGGCTCGACTCCTATGAGGGACAGAATTGTTGACTCGTTCAGCCCCTCGTTGCGCAGGGACTCCACCGCCCAGAGCACCACGGCGACCTTTTCGGGGTAAGAGCCGTTCTCCTCGATGTATTTGCCTATGATCTCAGCGGCCGCCCTCTGACCAAGCTCCCACGCGGCGGTTGTCGGCATACGGTTCGGCGATATGCCGTAGAAATTTTTCCCCGTCGGGATGGAGTTCGGATTGCGCACAGGGTCGTTTCCCTCCGCCGAGGGGACATAGTGTCCCGAGAGCGCGCGCAGGAAGTTTGCCTGCTCCGAAGGGCCGGATTCCCTAAGACCGTTTTTGACCAGCCTTTCGGACAGAGCAGGGTTCTGCTCCAGGATCGCCCCGACCGTCGCGTCAAGCGCCTCCCCCTCCGGCGAAACGCCGAACGTGTGCAGCCCGTAGGGCACGTACCCCCTGTCGAGATACTCCAGATATTGAGCTATCGCCGTCACCTCGTCGCGTCCGGCGGCATAGCTCATGCCGAGATCCTCATTCAGCCCCAGCGAATTTGCGAGATTTCTTATTCGCTCCAGGTATATCCCTGCGGTATCTGAGCTCACGGAAACAGCCTGCTCGTACTGCTCGCAGAGCTCTCTCAGATCGAGATATTCCTGATAGCCATCAGCTTCGACCAGCGCCGGAGTGAGGTGGTCTATGACGACGCCGCGCCCGCGCCTCTTGGCCTGGAGGCCCTCTCCTACGTCGTCGACTATGTAAGGATAAATATTTGGGATGTCCGTTATCATAACCTCCGGCGGACATGAGAGCGAGAGTCCCGTTCCCTTGCCGGGCAGCCACTCGTAGGTGGCGTGAGTCCCTAGGTGTACCATCGCGTCGGCGCCCCATCCGTGTTTGAGCCAGAGATAGACCGCAATGTACTGATGATGCGGGTACAGCACCGGGTCGTGATAGAGCTTTACAGGGTCGTCAGTAATTCCGCGCGCCGGCTCCGGCAGCATCACTATGTTTCCCGCCTTGACCATCGGGATTATTATCCGACCGTCTTTTATCATAAGTCCGCTCCCCTCCGGCTCGCCCCACTGTTCGGTCACGCGGCGCCTGAACTCCTCTGGCAGCTCCGCGAACCATTTTCTGTACTCCGAAACGGGCAGCTGGAGGGCCTGACCGGACTCTATGAGTGAGTCCAGCTCACCGGGGGCCCACGCCCCTATGTTGCGGCCGCCGCGCAGAACCAGCCCCTTTATCTCCTCCTCATCGAGCTTCAGGTCCGGCGATATCCCATAACCAGCCTCCTTCAGCATCTCCGTGATGCTCTCCAGGCTGCGGAATACGTTGAGGTAGCTTGCGCCGATGTTCTGTTTGCCCTGGCTGTTGTTGTAATATAAAATCGCGACCTTCTTCTCCTCGTTCGATATTTTCCTGAGCCTTATCCAATTGTGAATGCGGGGGATGAGCCGCTCCGCCATGCCGGGAATCAACTCATATCGATACATCAGACCGCCGTTCGGGTGGCGTTCCTCGACCTTGCCTATGATTGGGGTAGGCTCGACGGCGCCGGTTATCTCCGGGGTCGCAATCGACCAGATGACGTCGGTCGCCGGTATGCCGGCGTCATCGAGCCTCCATTCGTCGATGGAGATAGCGTACATATTTATGGCGTTGAATATGGGGACATCCATCGCGCCAACGCTCTCACGCAGCTGGCTGTCCAGTGACATGTAAAATTTCAGCGAGAAGGAGAGCACGGCGTCGACCCTTGCCGCGCGCTTTTTATCAATGCCCCGCTCGTCCATGAAGTACGAGTCCAGGACATCCTGATCTCTGCCAAACGCCGGCAGCAGGTTGAATCCGCCGCGCTCCAGCGTTGTTATCAGCTCGTCAAAAGCCTCCCTCTGGCCATCGACGAGAGACGTGGAGAAAAACATGAGCCCCAGCCAAGGCCGGCCAGGGTCGTAGCCCTCCCGCGACTCATACCACTTCAAGTAGCTTTGCGCGCTCCCGAATATCCGAAGGTCACCCGTATCTTGCGCCGCGTCCGGGTGATACAGGCCCTTCTCCTCTGTCGCCCGGACCGGTTCATAAGCGTGTCCTGTATCTATCGCCAGGTTGATTGCCCTGTTAACCATGTTTTGAATATTTACGGCGTCGAGGTAGAAAAAATATTCTGCAAGTTCTTCGTTAAATATAAAACCCATATCGGAGAGCGACTTGTCGTCGGCCGACCCGCGGAGGGCGTACACAGCGCGCCCCTTGAGGAGATCGTTATCGATAATATACTGCGACAGATTATTGTCCATGATGTCCACCAGGATCGCGCGGCTTCCCCGCACGAACTCCGCAGCTTCGTCATTCGCGAGGTCCCGCAGACAGAATGCGCGCGCGCGAAGTCCATCCGGCAGTGTGAGCGCGCCTATCGCCTGCTGCGAGACGTAGCTGTCTGTGTCGATCACGATCAGGGACACGTCCCCTCCTCCGGCTGAAGAGGCCCTGCATGGCAGGATGAATAGATATAAGAGAATAAAAATATAAAATGGAGTTCGGAGGACACTGCCCTCTGGTGGGCGCGGGCGGCGCCCGTCCCTCTGTTTCGTTTGGTTTGGCCGCCCGCGCATGACTTTATTTCCCTGTTTCATCACGGTAAATCATCCCAGTCGCAAGAGCGTTCAGTGCCGTTCTGAGCGCGGCCGGCAGATCGTCCCTGGACACTATGTCCAGGATCTCCCCGACATTTTGTCCCGCTATGTCGCTCGCGATGGATAACGCCCACAGCTCAAACGATTCGAGATCTGAGATGTTCCCCATGATACTGGCGTCGCTCAGGCTGAACGCGGCCTCGACGAAGCCCCTGTACTTTGGCGAGAGCAGCAGGAACTCTATGCGCGTCTGAAAATCCGCGTCGATCTTTTCAGGCGAGTCCAAATTGCCCGAGGGCGCGAACAGTTCACTGGTGTAAATTCCGCGCTCCATGAGCCGTTCAAATACACTGCGGCGAGGAGACTTCCCGTTTTGTTTGAGAATTGCGTCCTGCACGCCCTTGTAGACGGCCTCGGCGATCAACTCTCCCATCTTGCTGTGCCCGCCGGAGCCGGTGAGAGATACCCCTTCCCCTGCCACGATTATAACTGTGTCGGTTCCGGTCCCGGTGGCGGGGTTTTGGAGAGGCGTCTGAACGCTCCGCACGTCCATATCCCAAAGAGCCGCAGTTTTGGCCTCCGTTACCGTCACTATCGCGCGGGTCGCGGCCTGTTCGGACAGTTTGTGGTTCGTCATTATGAGGACGTTGATGGTGCCCGGCTCGTACCACGCTCCCGTATCTCTGGAGGTGCGTATCGCGTTGCCCTCGACTCCGGCAGTTACTATCGCGACAGCCGTCATGTCCCTGTAGCTGGCGGTTTGTATGGATATGTTGTTCATGTCAGCGCCGGTGAACATAATATCGACCTGGTCGGGGATAAGCCCGAGCACCTTGAACATGTCGCTCTGAGAGCGCTCGAAGCCGAGCTTGTGATAGATGCCCCAGACGGGAGTGGGGGAGTAGGAGTTGCCCACGGTCTGGATCCCCTTCCGCTCTCCGTCCACTGTCGACACGATGTCCTGCGGTCGTTTGAAGTCTATCAGCAGCGTCCTGTGAGTGAAGTCCATGACGCGGCTCTCGACGATGCGGGCGCGCTCGACGTATGGTATGTCTATTGAGACCGCGCGCAGAGACGTTATCTCCTGTGGATGTATCAGGTTCGCTTCCTCGGAGAACTCCGTCGTGTAAATGGTCGCCGCCAGCCACGCGGTGAAATATCCCACGTGGGTCGCTGCCCGGAAGACGAGCGCGTCCGGGAATGAATATACCTGTCTGTTGCGCGCTGCCGGCGCGTCCTTCCAGCCATCAGTCTCCAGGAGTTTTTGCAGCTTGTGATACTCCGAGGCCGCAGTGTACACGAAGTCCGGGTTGAAGAGACGCCATCTCTCCAGCGTGAGGGGTACGGCAGCGTCATCTCCGAATTGACTGAGAACGCCTCCAGCCGCCCTTATTATGTCGGTCTGAAATGATTCGCCGCCCGGAGTCAATGGCCCGTCCTCCCCGAAGGTGACGAATAAAACCTTACGGCGTCTCTCCGGCGGTATCTTCGCCGTCTTGAGCCGGATCGTCTCCATGATGGAGTCGTCTTTATCGAGTGTACGCTCCGCCTCGTCTCGCTTCCCGAAGATTTCGCCGATAAATAGAACCCGCTCACGGGCCCTGCTGAGGCTGATGTCGTCGTCGAAGGCCAGAATTTGATACGGCTCTTTGCCGCGGCCTGCTTTCGCCCTCTCGAAATCGCGCGACGCCACTATCAGCAGGTCCGGTGAGAGTTCGTTGATTATCTTGAATTGGGGGGTGAATTCTCCGCCCACGACCGGCACTCCGGCGGTACCCGGAAAGTCCGTGTCGTGATACGTTACCCCGACGAGGGAACTCTCCGCGTTTATGAAGCATATCACCTCGGTCGCCGATGGAAGGAGCGACACCACTCGCTTTGGAGCTCCTGAAAATACCAGGCGCTGTCCGGCGTCGTCCGTTATCTCGATGGCGGATAGCTCCCTACCTGAGATAAACACCGCAATAATGGCCAAAAGAACTGAAAAACAGAGGATAGCCCCGCGCTGCCGCCTCGAAAACTCCCCGGCGGTTTTTGAAGGTGAAAGGGCGCTTCCTCGATATTTTGCTGACAGTGGCTCGATAATCAAAATAACTCCCCCATTCGACGTGATTAATTGGCGTCATCAGGCATGTAGACCATGCTGCCGTCCTCCAGCCTGTACGCCACTCCAAGCCGCACTCCCTTGCCCTCCGCCTCCGATTTGGAGATTTTTACGGCCTCTATCTTCGCTGCCTGCTTTGTGATGATCGTGATGTCGCCGTCCGGGGACTGTTTCATGACAGTCACGTTCGAGTCCTCGGAGAGCAGGTCCTGGAGATGGTAAGCGGACAGAAAGCTGATGAGCAGTGCCACGATGAAGACCAGAAAAATATCCAGCAGATTGGCAATCGAGCTCATGGGGTCGTCCGCCTCCGGACATGGCGTTTCATACTCCGTTAATCTGCGCGGCGCGCGGCGCGGCGTCATTTCTCGCCCTCCTCCCGCTCGTCGAGCGCGGCCTCTGCCAGGGATTCCATCAGCAGGTTCAGCGTATCCAGGTCTCCCTCCAGCCAGCGGGCCCTGACCGTGTAGAGCACGTAAGCGGCGACGCCTGAGCAGAGCCCTACTACCGTCGTAGAGAAGGCTATGACCAGGTCGCTGGACAGCCGGCTCGTGTCACCCTGGCTCAGTGAGGCGAGCCCTGTGCTCATCGGTATCAGTGTGCCTACCAGCCCCATTGCCGGAGCCAAACGAGCCAGGATGCGCAGGTAGTCGAGCTTTTTCCAGCATCCCTGTCTTGTGACACGCCATAAATTTTCGACATCTCCCCACGTGGTACCCGGCGTTTGCAGAATTTGTCCAAGTTTCGCCAAGGCATTGCTCATCTCCGTGTCGAGATATCCCTCGTGACCTAACGCAGCGCCACTCCCGTCCGCGCTTGACTTTTCGGCGTGTTTACCGTGTTTGCCGCGAGCGCGCGCCGACCACTCCCCTATAAAGGCGCCGCAGCTCACGACCACCGCGACAAATCCCGCGACCAATATTGCCATGGCCGGGATCATCATCGAGGACGATATGAGGTAAATTGCGGATTGAAGCGCTGCGCCCGCGTTCATTTCAGATGCTCGCCTGCAGTCAGGCGTGTTTTTTGCGGCAGATTGTCTTTGATATTGTTCCTGCCGCGCAGGAAGCCGATTCCTAACATGGCTATGATCGCCGTCAGAGTCCATTGCGACGCGGACGGGTCGGAGGCCCGCGACTCGCCGGAGTAGAGCGCAATTCTGTATATTCTGCTGATTTCAGCGAACTGCGGCATAACGAGAGCCGAAATCATAAAGTACGCGGCTATCAATATCATTGCTGTGCCCAGGCTTTCCTCCGGCGACCCGCCCTGTCGAACTGCGGCTGTCAGCATGACGGCGCAGCTTACGGCGGAGATTGCCGCGAAAGCGGCGTAAAGCGCCGCGATGGAGAGCCATATGGCTTTCGGGAAATAGAGCGCGACGCATGACGCCGACATCAGGACGACGGTGGCGCAGACTGGACACGGGACGACCAGCGCGAGCCACGCCCTGCTTCCCCTTCCCCCGTGACACTCGTCGTTCGCGGGTTTTTTCAGCAGGATCAGGCCCCATATAAACGTGAATATGGCGAGGACCCAGTGAATGGTCACACCGCTGCTCAAGAGGGGACGGAAAAATTCATATCCAGCCAGAATGTTCACGCGCACGGCCAGCAGCGCCGCCGCTGCAAAGAGCGCGCCGTAAGAGGCGAGCACGAGCGCTGCGGCGGATATTTTGCGCGCGCCGCGCCGCCCCGACAGCATGTAAGCCATTCCTACGCCCGACTTTACGGAGAACGCGGCCATCGAGATTATCATTCCCAAAAACAGAGTTTTCAGCTCCAAGTGATCAACCCCTAGAAATTTATCGTTAGAAGCCTAAAGGGTGAAGATTTAAACCCTTGCGGTCTCTGCGCTCCTAAACAGCAAAACGTTGCTTAAGCGAATTAATCAGCGTTTCCCTAGAACTTCATGTTGAGCGTCAGGTAGTAGACGCGTCCCTCGACCGGATACCAGAGCATCCTCGTGGCGCCGTTCACCCCGTCCGCAGGGTGCATACGCCATCCGTCCGCGTCGTTGAGCACGTCGTCTATCCCTGCGATCAGCTGCGTGGTTGGGCTGAGATCATACTTCACGCCCAGGTTGACGACGTCCCTCGCGTCAAAGAGAACCTTTTCCGACGAGTCGACGTAGTTCTCTCCGATGTACTGATACTCGACGAACGCAGATCCCCTGCCGAACTTGCGGGTAAGCCGCGCGCCTCCGCTCCACTTCGGGCGGTTCGGCAGCGTCATGCCGTTGTGGCGGACCGAGCCCTCGTCAGGCGTCTTGTTGACGCCGTCCATCCACGTCCCGGACAGGGAAAAATTCCACTTCTCCCAGTCCAGCGCCGCCTCCAGTTCGACTCCCTTCACCTCTGACTTTGCGATGTTGATATACCGGCTGTACCTTGGGTTTTCCATGAAGAACTCTATGAGGTCGTCGGTCTCGCGCCAGAACGTGGAGAGCGAGACGCTGGATCGCGCGTTCCCCAGGATCTCCGCTGTGTCGCTCCAGATGAGGCCAACGTCGAGCTGCGTCCCCGTCTCCCACTTGAGTTTGTTTGCCGATGGGAGTATGAACGCGCCGTCTCCGTATCGCTCGTACATATTCGGCGCCCGCGCGTATGTGCCGTACGTGCCCTTCAGCATCCATTTGGGGGAGAACTCCTTGGTCATAGCGATCTGCCATGTAAAGTGATCCTCGTCGTCCATCTTGTGCCAGCGGACCGATGGGGTGGCTATGAATGTGCCGCTCCTGTCCAGCGCGATGGTATCCTGTATGTTCAGGTTCCAGTCAGTGGCGTCATAACTGTCGGCGCCTCCCAGATGCGAGTTTACCATGTCCCCCGTGACGTCGAGCTTCTCGTCCGAGTACTCCGCGAGGAGCTCCAGGAAGTGGCGTTCGCCTATGGGCATATTTGCGTTGAGCGATACTCCAACCCTCGACGAATCATACTCGCTGCGCTTGACGCTCGCGCTGCCGATGGGGCTGGCTATTGTGCTTCTGCTGTCGTACTTTTTGTCGTTCTTGGTGTACGACAGCTCCCAGCCCCAGTTGACGACGCCGGACATCTGGTCGCGTCCGAGCGAGATATCCAATCTCTCGGTGTCGAGGGTCGCGCTTGGGTGCTGGCTGACCCCGGGCTTGTCGATGCCGGGGGCGCTTATGGCCAGATTCCGGTTTCTGCGGACCCAGGCGCCGCGCGCGCGCCAGTTGTCGTTCTGCCACTTCAGCATGAGATCGGTGTTCTCAAATCCGTTGTCCCGCCTGTTGCCGGTGTAGTCGTCGTCCGGGTTGTACGGGGTCTCGTTGTCGTTCCAGTAATCGAAGTCGCCGTCATACGTCTCATAGCCGAACGAGCCGAATAACTTGCCGCCGGCGAACGGGGTCGAGTGTGAGATTGTGCCGCTGTATCTGCCGAACGAGCCGATTCCGAGGGAGACATTCGTCTCGGGCTTGTTTGGGAACTTAGTGATGATATTTATCACTCCGCCCATCGCCTGCGCCCCGAATTGCGCCGGGATATAGCCTCTGTATATCTCGATTCGTTCGACTTCGTCCACCGGTATTGCCGAGAGGTCGACGGCGGACTCGCTCTGGAGGTTCATCAGTATTCCGTCGACGTAAACCGCCACCTGCGCGGAAGTGCTGCCGCGCACGCTTGCCACGGAGTATCCGTGACGCCCCTGAAGGCGTATGACACGAAGCCCGGGAACATCCTGCAGGAGGTCCGGGAGAGTGCGCTGCTCTCCGGTGCGCTCCTCAGGCCGTATCACCGTCACCATGCCGGGGGAGAGGTATTTGTCCTCCTCCTCGTCGTATATGATCGAGCCCGTGACCTCCTCCTCCGGAAGATCGACGGCCGCAGACGCGCACGGCGGGGCTGCGGCAGGATAAATTATCAGCGATGTAAAAACAATAAAGAGGAAGGACAGTGGGGAACGTCCCCACTGTCCTCTGGCAATAGGTGCTCTCATCTTCTGCGGAATGCCAGAGCTCCGAGCAGAGTTACCAGCGCAAGTCCTCCGACGCCGGAGTCACAACCGCCGCCGCCGCTTCCCGAACCGTCGCCGTTCCCCGGATCGTCGCCGTTCCCCGGATCGTCGCCGTTATTGCCGAACGCCGCTATCGTGTAAATTGGGTCGCCGAGTTCAGCCTCGGTGTACGACTTTATAACGCTCCCCAACTTGTCGCGCACGTCGAGCCCGGTCGAGGTCCCGGTCGAGGTAATGCACCAGAGCGTTCCCCCCTCCTCGTCATAGAGTATGCCGGAGCCCACGGAGGATATCTCGTTCTCCCACGCGGGGTTATTTACATTGGTTCTGAAGAGGCGCGATGAGACATATGCGTCGGCCAGCACGTACATAGTGTCGTCATCAGCTATCTGAATCCCGTTAACTAAAGGCGTGCCGTCGATCCCCGGGATATCCTCCACATCGAGGATCTTCGTCACCGTCGGGGTTCCTGCGGGGTTCTCCACCCTCCACACGGTACCGCGCTGTTCGCCGCTGCCGTACGCGCCTCCCATGCTGACTACGTACAGGTTGCCCGCAGCGTCGGCGGCGAGAGAGTTCCCATACGTGTTCTTCGCGGATTCGCCGGATTTTTCCAGGGTGATGGTCTTATGTACTGTGAGGTCCTCGTTGTACACCACTATCACGCTTGGGTCGTAGGTGAAGTTGAGGTAGTCCTCTCCCTTGCGCGAGCTGAAGAGAGCGCAGATTTTGCCCCCCGAGACGGCGAGCGCGTCCCCGACGCGCAGGACGCCTCCTATGTCCTGCTGGGTCGCGGATTTATCCATCCTGTAGCCATCGCTCATGTCGACGCGGAAAACGCCTCCGCCCTCTGTTCCGTCCGTGCCGCTGGCGTACGCGGTTACATAGAGATATTTGCCGACGGCGGCGACGCTCTGGATGGAGCTTCCCCAATTGCTGACGTTTGTGATGGGTTTGCTCCAGTCGGCGGGGTCGTAGACCCTGATCTCGTCGCCTTTAGTCATGTTGGAATTTATTGCGAGCGCGCGCCACTTGCCCTCATGGTCCTTGAATGTGTAGGCGTGCGGGTCTCCTCCGAGGACGGACACAGCATCTTGCGGGATGCCATATGCTCCGGACGAGTACCTGATTACCCCGGAGGACCCATTTGTGTATGAACTGTCCACTGTGGTGTAGAAAATATTAGCGTCAGCCGCTCCGCTCCAAAGGATGAACATGATCGCGATAAAACTGAATAACCTCCAGCGCTTCATTATCAAACAACTCCTTCTGTTTTTTAATAAGACATGTATCGCCGACACATAAACAAAAAACAGCTCACGCGCTACCCTCCTTCTATATTTGATTATTGGATAATATATTGAGTTTTGAAACATGTGCTGCCACGATAGAAGTTCATTTAGCCGCGCAAATTTTAGATAAAATGGGCTTGAAGGGAGTTTTTCTCAAATACTTCAAAGTGATCGAGAAAAGAGCCTGACGCGCCCACGCGCAACTAAAACTCCAGAAAACCTCCGACTTGGCAACCATATTAAGGTCATCAAATCAACGGTTCCCCAACATGCTGACAGGTTTCCTGGCTCTCGTTCATCCTACTCCCGCGCCTTCCCGGCATCAGCTAGTACGCGCTGAATTTGCGCCAGTGGCAAATGTGCGGTTTCGTCCCGATCACAGTGGCGGGGCCACTCCGGCCTTTAACCGGATTCCCTGTGTTGCATGTGCATGATTATTTATTTATGATAGTTATTGTATAACATTAAAATGTCTTTGTCTACAACTTTGTCGCGAACTCGCGAACCTCCAAACTGAAACCACAGGTTCAGGATCGCGGGTTTTACCCAACCGAAACGGCTGTCTCAGAGCAGCTGTCTTCTTGGCTCCCGCTCCGCCAAAGCGCCCTGTTCCCGCGAAAATTACTTTGATATCATCTTGCAATGACACAGTGACTTTAAACCACAGACAAAATCTTTGAGTAAGCGCCTCCTCGATCTGGCGCGAGG
>JAISRE010000042.1 GCA_031273805.1 Synergistaceae bacterium
CGTAAGCCGTAAGCCGTAAGCCGTAAGCCGTAAGATTATGCCCGTTAACCGCAGTTTGTCAAGCATTTTTTGCGTATTTTTTATAGTCAGCTCACTACTCTCTGTGTAAAATACTATAATATTTAGATTATAGCAAAAATGTTAAAAAAAACAAATGTTACCGGAAAACCCCAAATCCGCAGGTTGGATTGTTGTAGATGTCTTCAATTGTGGCAATAGCAAGGATTGACACAAAATCAAACTCGTACCCATTGGGTGAAGGGTCTAAATCTCATGAACTCAGCAATAATCAGAATCTGCAACGATTTACATTCATCAACCTGCGGATTTGGGGAAAAAGTAATATCCGCGCGTGAAGCTTTATAAAGATCCAAGTTTAAGCGACTATTCCGCCTTTCTGCGTTGCCCCATTCATATGATTACACATCATCAAATCCGTGATGGTTCCATAACTGTTTTCTCCTTCGTATTTGATGACATCCGTAATAGGCATCTTATTAAAAATCCCTCCGGTCCTGAGATGATGATAAGGCATTCAGATTTAATTTATGAAGGATGATACTACAATAATATTTTTTAGTCGAGATGAAATATTTTCCTCACGCCGGACAACAAGTTTCGCGTGGTTGTTGATGCGGGGAAATTGTGGGGCTCTATTCGGAGGTCATGTAATGTCTTGAGTCAGATATCACGCCGAAAAGGACAGCCCCGAATTTGAGGCTGTCCTTAAGACGGAGGTTATGAATGGTACGTGCGGAGGCATTGTAGAGGACTATCCGCCGATATAGGCGGCCTTTACCTTGTCGTCATGGAGGAGCTCTTCGGCGGACGCCTCAATCGTAATCTCTCCATTTTCGAGAACATATCCGCGATTGGCAATGGAAAGCGCTATTGCGGCGTTCTGCTCCACCAGAATTATCCCGGTCTCAGATGATTTCACGAGTCCGGCTATTATGTCGAAAATATTCTCAACCACAACCGGGGCAAGTCCCAGAGAGGGCTCGTCCATCAGAAGAAATTTAGGGTTCCGCATTAACGCGCGCCCTATTACCAGCATCTGCTGCTCTCCTCCGCTCAGGTCTCCGGCGTTCTGCCTCTGCCTCTCAGCCAGTCGCGGGAAGAGGTTGTAAACGTACTCTAGCCTCTCTTTGAGTACGGCTTTGTCATTCACGATGTAAGCGCCCATCTCTAGGTTTTCGAGCACCGTGAGCCTCGGGAAGACCCTCCTGCCCTCCGGCACCTGCGCTATGCCCATCATGGCTATCTTATGCGGCGGTTTGTCCAGGATGTCGAATCCATCCAGGAGAACCTCGCCCTCCGACGCGGGAACAACTCCGCATATGCAGTTCAGAGTGGTCGACTTGCCGGCGCCGTTGCTGCCTATTACAGCCACAGTCTCGCCCGTCTCACAGGTCAGGTTGATCCCCCGGATGGCGTTTATGCTGCCATAACTGGCGCTCAGCTGCTCAACAACCAACTTCATCGGCGAACTTTCTTCCAAGGTACGCCTCTATGACCTGCTTGTTCTTCTGGATATCCTTCGGCTCGCCTTCAGCTATCTTGACCCCGTGATCGAGGACAACGAGACGCTCGCAGACCTTCATGATCACGTTCATGTCATGCTCCACGAGGAGCACGGTTCTTCCCATTTTGTCCCTGATCATCCTTATGAAATCAACAAGCCTGGCTGACTCGACGTTATTGAGGCCGGCGGCCGGTTCGTCGAGAAGCAGAACGTTGGAGTCGGTCACGAGCGCGCGGGTGATCTCCAGTATGCGCTGCTCTCCGTATGGAAGCGATCTTGCCAGGTCGTCCTTTCTGCCGGCGAGGCCGAACGTTTCGAGAAGCTCCATCGCCCTTATCCTGGAGTCCCGCTCCTCCTTCCGCCATCTGGACGTACGGAAGATCGCCTCTATCATAGCGCACCTCAGCTTGCTGTGCATCCCGGTGACTATATTCTGGAGGACAGTAAGATTTGGAAAAAGACGTATGTTCTGAAACGTTCGGGCTATACTGCGGTCTATTCTGAGATAGTTGGGCTCGTTCTCCAGATGCCTCCCGTCCATTGTGATCGAGCCGGCGGTTGGCTTGAAGACTCCGGCCACGATATTGAACAGGGTGGTTTTACCGGCCCCGTTCGGCCCTATCAGGCCCAATATCGCGCCTGGTTCCACCGAAAAGCTAACGTCGCTGAGGGCCACTACACCCCCGAATACCTTGGATACAGCATTTATATTGAGCGTCATAATCTTTACACCTCCCTGGCAATTTTGCGCCGCCGCACCTGCCTCGTCGATCCCGCCGTATCATAGGATCCGAGGATGCCGCCCGGCCTGTATATCATTAGAATTATCATCAGCAGCCCTAACACTATCAGTCGGAACTCAGCGAACTGGCGTAGAACTTCCGGCAGACCAGCAAGCAGGAAGGCCCCGAGCACAGGACCCGCTATCGTTCCAAGTCCGCCCAGTATCATCATGCAGAATATATTGGCGGAGTCGCTGAACTGAAATACGTCCGGGCTTATAAAGGTCGTCCACGACGCGTAGAGCGACCCCGCAAGCGCCGCGAACATCCCTCCAATGCCAAACGCCTGCACCTTGTAGTAAGTCATATTGACCCCAAGAGACACAGCGGCCAGCTCATCGTCGCGAACAGACATGAGAGCCCGGCCAAACCTGGAGTGACGCATCCTGGCGGCGATGTACATCGTGACCACCGCGCAGGCCCAACAGAGGTAGTACATTGACAGCTCGCTGTCGAAGGAGAACCCGCCTATCTGTGGCGTTGGAATTCCCGGAATGCCCATAGGACCTCGTGTCACCTCCAGATTTGTCGCGAAAATCCTCACTATCTCGCCGAAACCCAGCGTCACTATGCACAGATAGTCGCCCTTCAGCCTCATGGCCGGGAGCCCCAGTAGGACGCCCGTGAAATAACCCGCAAGCATGGACATAACCGAGGCTGTCCAGAAGGAGAGACCAAGACGTATCATCAGAATAGCCGAGACATACGCTCCGACGGCCCAGAATCCCGCATGTCCCAGTGAGAACTGTCCGGTAAAACCGACCACGATGTTCAAGCTCTCCGCAAGTATCGCGTAAAGCCCTATCAGAACGAGCACGTGAAGCATGTAATCATTGCTGATAAAAACCGGCGCCACCACAAGAGCCGCGACGAAAAGGGGCCAGCTGACTACAGCAAACCGCACGGAGCGCTTTACCTCGCCATCCATCTTACGTTCTCCCCTTTCTGAGAATGCCGGTGGGCATCAGGCACAGCGCTATTATCAGGACAAAGAACGCGATGGCGTCCCGGTAGCCAAACGATATGTAGGCGCCGCCCAAGCTCTCGATGATGCCGAGCAGTACGCCGCCAAGCATCGCGCCGGGAATGTTTCCTATGCCCCCAAGTATCGCCGCCGTAAAAGCCTTGATCCCGGCGACAGCGCCCATCGTTGGGTATACGGCGCCGTAATAAATCCCGACCATAATTCCAGCGGCCCCTGCCAGAGCGGACCCGATAGCGAACGTAGCGGAGATAACCCTGTTCATGTCTATCCCCATCAGGACGGCAGCTCTCTGATCGTCGGAGACCGCGCGTATGGCCTTGCCGAGTTTTGTGTGCTTTATAAAGAAGTGAAGCGCAAGCATCAGCAGAATCGACACCACGAGCACGGCTAACTGGATATAGCTGATTATCGTGTTCCCTATCGTGATATACTCGCCCGCGAAGAGCTTCGGCATTGGCTTGGTCTGGCTTCCGAACAGATACATGGCTGTATTGCACAGAAAGAGCGACGCGCCAAGAGCCGAGATCATGGCCGACAGTCTGCTGCCGTTGCGAATCGGACGGTAGGCGAATTTTTCGAGCGCGATTCCCATAACTCCGCAGATTAACATCGATGGAATGAGAGCGGCAAAAAACTGCGGCACGTTTATCACTCCGCCTGTAACTTCTATTCCCATGAATCCAAAGATGAAAAAAGCGCAATACGTGCCCAGCATATAAATGTCGCCGTGCGCAAAGTTCACGAAGAACAATATCCCGTAAACCATCGTGTAACCTATCGCTATAAGGGCGTATATACCACCAACCGCCAGACCGTTCACCAACTGCTGAAAAAACATGAGCACACCTCCCAAAAAATTCAACCGGGACGAAATTGTAATATCTCGTCCCGGCTCGATACGGTAAACCGTTACTTTTGGTAGATGGCGAACTTCCCGTCCTTCACTATCAGTTTTACCAGCTGTTTGTTGACGTCGCCATTTTCGTCGAACTCCTGCACGCCGGTGGCCCCTTCCCATGAGCCAAGATCGTCCAGTCCCTTCTTTACCTCTTCTCTTGTGGTGGCGCCGCTCTTTTTGATGGCCTCGGCGAACACCATTACGGAGTCATAGCTCAGGGCCGCCCAGGTTCCGGGGGTTTTTCCGGTTTTCTTCTCATAGGCCGCTATGAACTCCTTGACTTTCGGAGAGGATACCTCGTGATAAAAGACGCTGCAGCAACGCGCTCCTTCCACCGCCGCGCCTCCCAGTTCGAGGAGACCGGCTGAGAAAAATCCATCCGTCCCGAAAAACGGCGCCTCAAAGCCGAGGTCTCGAGCCTGAGCGATGACGAGGGCAGCCTCGTTGTAGATCGAGCCGCACATCACAGCGTCAGGCGCAGCTTGCTTAACGCTGGCGATTATAGAGCCGAAGTCCTTTGTCTGGCCCTGCACGTATGCGGCCTCTGTCACTACTTCTCCGCCGTATTTCTTGATGGCCTCTCTGGCCACGTCCCTGACTCCCACGCCATAGTCGGTGTTCTCATAGATTATCGCAACTTTCTTAAAGCCCTCGTCGAGAATCCACTTGGACATGAAATCTCCTTCGAGAGCGTCCGTCGCCGCAACCCTGTAAATATACTCCCCGGCGGTGGTTATCACCGGCGATGTGACTCCCCAACCGACGTTGGCCAGCTTACCCCTGTTATATATCGGAGCGGCCGCGAGTATAACGGAGCTGTTAAAGGGGCCCGCAACGCCGATTATGTCCTTGTCGCTCACGAACATTGTTGCAATGTTAGCGCCCTCTTTGGGGTCGCTCTTATCGTCGGCAAAAACAAGCTCGAGCTTTTTGCCGTTAATGCCGCCGGATGCGTTGATAATCTCCGCCGCCACCTCGGCGCCATTTCGCCCCTCCTGACCGTCCTGTGCGGCCGCTCCGCTCACAGGACCATACCAGCCGATCTTAATGGTATCAGCCGCCTCCATAGATACCGCGCTCCCTGCCATTACAAAAACGAGAATAGCCAGTATAAGTCTGCCATACTTCATTTTACACATTCTGTAGCCCTCCTTAAGAGAATTTAAAAAAGTGACACGCGATTCTGACGCCAAGTGCCGATCTCGTCCCAATGTTTTATCAATCCTCCTCACATGCAAGTAAAATATCGAAAAAACTGCTTACAATTGATAAGTTACCGCATAAATTGTTCAGAAAAATAATTTAGCAATAATACAGCGATAGTTAAGCAATGGCAAGCGGAAGTCAAAACGTAATCGAAGACGAAATCGCCCATAAAATGCATTAAAATAAAGATCAGTCCTTATCGTAAAAAAATATTTAAGAGACAGCTCCCCCGATGCTTTAATACAAATGTTTTATTCAATCAGCTATTAATGAAATTTAGCTCCATACTTCCGGCGCTGGGTTTAGGGAGGCGCTGATTTAAGGTTCTTTTATTGCGCGCGCGCTTCTAATGTGATAGTATTCCTGTGCTTATAAACCACACGAGAGAGGATCACATGTCTGTTGCCGCGATACTGCGGTGGATGTGCGAGATGAGTCTCCCGGAGGCAAAAACAAGGAGGAGAGAGTATTGGGCGTAGTTAATATGAAACAGCTGTTGGAGTGCGGCGTTCACTTCGGCCATCAGACCCGCAGATGGAACCCGAAGATGAAGCCGTATATTTTTACCGAACGAAACGGGATTTACATCATCGACCTGCAGAAGACCGTCAAGGGCCTCGAAAAGGCTTACGAGTTCGTTCGAGAGGTGTCACAGAACGGCGGCAGCCTTCTTTTCGTCGGCACAAAGCGTCAGGCGCAGGATCCTATCCGCGATGAGGCACTGAGGTGCGGACAGTACTTCATCAATCAGAGGTGGCTCGGCGGACTTCTCACGAATTTCGCGACAATCCGCAAGCGCGTCAATCGCATGGTTGAGCTGGAGGGAATGGATGCGGACGGCTCGATCAACAAATACCCCAAAAAAGAGGTCATTAAGCTGCATAAGGAGAGGGACAAGCTGCAGAAGTCACTCTCCGGCATAAAGGAGATGCGCGAGGTTCCCGACGCCCTCTTCGTGATCGACCCGCGCAGAGAGACGATAGCGGTGCTCGAGGCCCGCAAGCTGGGCATTCCCGTCATAGCAATTGTTGACACCAACTGCGACCCGGAGGTAATCGACTACCCCATCCCCGGCAACGACGACGCTATAAGAGCGATCGAGCTGATAGTCAACCTTATGTCAAGCGCTTTCATCGAAGGGCGTCAGGGCGTCGATGGCGTGCCGGAACCTTTGGAGGATGAGGCGGCGGAATCCGATGACGGCGAGGTTATCGAGATTCGCGAGAAATTGCACGACGCGTATTCCGAGGTTGGCGAGAAGGTTGTAAACCAGGAGCTCGAAGAGCGCAAGGGATGGAAGGAGTCTATATAACATGTCTTTCGACGCAAATGCTGTAAAAGAACTTCGCACCCGTGCAGGCGCGGGCATGATGGACTGCAAGAACGCGCTGGCCGAGTGCGGCGACGTCGAGCGCGCGGTCGACTACCTTCGGGAGAAGGGGCTGGCCAAAGCGGCAAAGAAAGCGGGCCGCTCCGCCGCTCAAGGTCTCGTATTCAGTTATATACACACAAACGGCAAGATCGGCGTTCTGCTCGAGCTCAACTGCGAGACGGACTTCGTGGCGAAGACCGACGAGTTCCAGCATCTCGGACACGAGATATGCATGCAGATAGCGGCGGCCAACCCCCAGTACATCACCGTTGAAGAGGTGCCGGTCGACGACATCGAGAGAGAGCGCGAAATTTACCGCAGGCAGGCACTTGAGGAGGGCAAGCCGGATAATATTCTGGATAAGATCGCCGATGGCAAGATCACCGCGTTCTACCAGGACAACTGTCTCCTCGAACAAAACTACATCCGCGACCCGAAGGTCAAGATAAAGGATCTGGTAATTGCGGAGATAGCTAAACTCGGTGAAAATATAATCGTTCGTCGAATGGCGAGGTTCGCGATAGAGGCATAAGCTCCAAAAAAAACGTGAGCGAGGGAGAATTTTCCCTCGCTTTTTTGTGTATATTCACAGGGGGGTATTAAAAGTGTCAGTAAACTATAAGAGGGTTTTGCTTAAATTATCTGGTGAGATACTGGCTGGCAGGGAAAAGTTCGGTCTTGACTACTGCTATATAAATGAAATATGCAAGGAGATAGCGGAGGTGGCCAACGCGGGGATAGAAATCGCGATGGTCGTCGGAGGCGGCAACTACATCAGAGGCGTCCAGGTGGCGGACTATGGTATGGACAGGGTGCAGGCCGACCAGATGGGAATGCTGGCCACAGTGATAAACGCCCTGGCTCTTCAGACCTCTCTGGAGCACATCGGCGTCCCGACCAGGGTACAGACGGCCATCGAAATGAGGTCCATTGCCGAGCCCTTTATAATGAGACGAGCCGTGCGCCATCTCGAGAAGGGGCGACTGGTTATCTTCGCTGCCGGCACAGGTTCGCCGTTTTTCTCCACTGACACGGCGGCCGCCCTCAGAGCATCTGAGATAAATGCGGATTGCCTCTTGAAAGCTACAAAGGTAGATGGTATATATGATAGAGATCCAGCCAAGGACGCGAATGCGAAATTCCTGCCGCAGGTCTGCTATGAAGAGGCGATGAACCTCAAGGTGATGGATGGCACTGCGTTTTCGCTCTGCAGGGAGAATAAAATGCCGATTGTGGTGTTCAACGTGCAGCACAAGGGAAATATATCGGCGCTTCTTCTCAAGGGCGAGCGAATCGGCTCGATCGTATCTTAGGGGAAACACTAATTTAATAACCTTTGGGCTGCAATGGGCGTATTCGCTCACCATCTTCACGGTTGCCACAAAAATGGTCCTCAGCGTAGCTCTGCTACGCCTGCGGCCATTTTCGCGACAACCGTTTCGATGGAGAACGAATCCACTCCATTTTGCCGCAAAGAACATTAAATCAGCGTTTCCTTAGGGGAAACACAGTATTTTAAATGAGAGGAGTGGTTGAATAATGCCGCAGACACTACTTAAGGACCTTAAGAATCGCGCTTCCAAAGCACTCGAGCATTTGAAGGGAACTTATGCCGGAGTTCGTACCGGGAGGGCGCATCCCGCACTCGTAGAGGACATCAAGGTTGACTATTTTGGTACGATGATGACGATAAAGCAGCTTGGCACAGTCAACATCCCCGAACCTCGTCAGATAGTGATAACAGTGTGGGACAAAACGGCAATAAAGGCAGTCGAAAAGGCGATACAGGCGTCTCCTCTTGGAATAAACCCACAGCCGGATGGAGAGACGATAAGGCTTAACCTGCCGGAGCTCACAAAAGATCGCCGCACAGAGCTCACAAAACTCGTCAACAAATACGCCGAGGAGTCGCGCGTAGCCACGCGCAACATCCGCAGAGAAATAGTCGATTCATTGAAAAAGCTGGAAAAGGAGTCGACAATCAGCGAGGATGAGCTGAAAAAATATCAAAAAGAAGTGCAGGACATAATTGACGAGGCGATCAAAAAAATTGACAGCGTGCTGAACGAAAAAGAGCGGGAGATCATGAACGACTAATAATCGGAGGGGAGTGAATCAGCTCCCCTCCGATTATTATATAGGCGTTTTACTGAGGATATCTTCTTCTGATGACGAATACTCCAGCCGCCGCAACGAGGGCAAATGCTCCAAAGCCAGCGTCGCATCCGCCGCTGCTGCCGCCACCGCCGGGGTTATCAGGATCGACAGGATCGACAGGGACTTCACTGATTACTGTACTTGAGATCGGAGTGTAGCCGGCGACACGAGACTCGACGCCCTCGAACTCTATCGCGTAGTTGCCGCTGGGCAGCTTGGTACCATTGCCGTCAATATCATTCACATCGAACTCCGCCCTGAAAGGACCGCCGTCCAGCTGCTCGACGCGCTTCTCGACAACTGCCTCCAGCCGAAGATCGCCATCAGCCAGAGACGAACCGCTAACCTTGCGGAAGAACCAGAATTTGACGACTTCTCCGCCAACCTCCAGGCCCGAGGAGGCCGGAATCGTTATCTTCAAAGCAGCGCCATCCTGCTCGATTACGATATCATCTGTCGCCCCCTCCTCATCCAGAAGATCCTCGGCGGGGATAGGCGGGGCGTCATCAGGCGTGACGCCTGTTTCGACCGCTACCAGCCTTATTGTAATCGGGGAGGGCGCGTTTGCCGAATCGACTGCGAATATGCGGATTCCCCCGTTGCTCAACCCGTAATCAGAGAGGTCCACCGCGACTGTAAGAGGAGCCGTGCCGGGAATTATCTCCCTTGCGCTGCCATCCTTCGCCTGGATGAACCATCTCACCGAATCGAGCTTATGGATGTCTCCGTCCATAAGGCGAACGAGCCTCCGCAGCTCATCAGCGTCGAAGGTGTATCTGTTTGTGGAGGTGTACTGGGTCGGCAGCTGGATATCGACCGGATACAGGACTTCAGCCTCCGAAGGCAGCGCCGCGCGCACACGCTCGATAAAACTCCTGCTCTCCTCGAGCGGTATCAGCTTCGGGGTTATGGTGTTGACCCCGGTCACATACTTGGCGAAGTCCGGCAGATTCTCAGTCGGCAAACTTCTGACCTCCATCAGCTTGTAGGTCGGGAAGTCGCTTCCGTCGGGACCTACCGGCAGATATCCGACAGGATTCTTGTTATCAACCGTTGTACGCCTCCACCAGATGTTGGCGTAGTTCCAGCAGCTCTGAGGATCGAGACCAAGCGCTCCGTATGGGGCTATCGGCTGGTCCATGTACATCACTAACGTTCCGGCTTTGAAGGATACCTCCTTGGAGTAGCACTCGCCGGATATTATGTGCGGCCACGGCTCCATATCCTTATCCGATTGAAGAGATGTGGACGAAGGGGGGTTGGCTACCCTGTTGGTGATCAAGAACGCTGTCACAGGCAGAGTAATGTCCTCGGTCAGGCGCGAGAGACGCACTCCGGTGGATGTGAAGCGATCGACGAAGGCGGCCTGCTGATCGGACGAGATTATATACGCGTACGGTCTCTGTATGACGCTCGCCGGCACGTAGCCGTCACTCGGGCTGGTCCCGCGGGCCAAGGCCATACGTCCTATCTTGACGCCTTCCCGTGAACCCTCCACCACGCCTTCGTCAGTTCTGGTGGCGTAGTACTCGGTTATCGTCTCGCCCGGCACTGACAGATCGTCATAGGTGGGGCTGAAGAGGTAGCTCAGCTGGAGCGTGTTTGCCGGAGCTATCTGCCTGCCTGCCTCCGCCTGCTCCTCTCTGCCGCGCATGACAGTATCATAGACGTAGTCGGCCCTGTTGTACGCGGTCAGCAGAAGCGACTCGGCTACTGTGTTGTGTCCGCGAACTCGCGTGTCGAAAAGTGTCCTCATAGTCGGTGAGGAGGACTCGCTCAGGTAAGACGCCGCGCCCTTCAATCCATACGATGGGTCGACCATGCGCGGGTCACCGTCGGCCTCCAGTATATACGCGGGCAGGGACCTGCGGCCCGGAACCATGGAGCCGTCACTGCTCAGTACAAGTCCATCCACATCAGAGTTCCCGCTCATGGCCGGGTACACGGACCATCTGATGCCGCGCGCCTCCAGCAAATCTCTCCAGTCCTCCTCGAACTCATAACCGAGGGCAGTGATGGTCTCGTTGTTTACTGGATGCGGCGCGTAGAGCATCGACAGGTCATTGAGTCTGCGGGTATCCGATGTGGACTTTCTACTCCAGCCAGTGGAGGCAGATGCGTCGGGCACCCATTCCGTAACACTACCCCAGGCGCCCTGCTCGTGCTGGTCGATGACCACGTGAGGCGCGTAGGCGTTCATCGTCTTGTGAACAGCCCTCTGGAGGACGGACTCGAACCAGATGTTGTCACGGTTCGGATCCTGACCTGACATACCCTGGGTAAAGAGGGCCGCGTTGTTGCCGCGTATAGGCCTCCACGCTCCCTCGGGATTGGCGCGGGGAAGCATTACCACAACTATCCTGTCCAGAACGTACTTCAGGTCTCCCTGCGTCAGGCGATGTATCATGACCTGCTCGGCGTCCCCGCCAGAGTATTCGTTTCCGTGAATCTGTCCCTGCAGCCAGATGACGGGGCGCTTCAACGCGACTACGTCCTCGGGCTCGAATACCCCTTCCTTCGAGAATACGACGAACGGAAGTTTTATCAGCTTCCTCTCCCCCGTCTCTGGATTCTGCTCGTAGCGCAGAACTCCATTGACGTCGTCGCTGACCGCGTAGTACTCGAAGACGTTTTTCCACTTCATGGTCCCGCCGGACGCAGCAGCCTCCTCTATAAGGAACTCCTCCAGCTCGACGTCGTTCGCTATAAAGCCCTCAGCGCCGGGAAGCGACGAGCCGTGACCCGGCTTGTAGAGGGGCAGGAAGGAATAATCCACTCCGGAACTTCTGAACAAGCTGTTCTGATAGTCCATAAACCACTCCGGCAAAGTTGCATTAACTGCGCCGTATGGCCGGGCGGGCCACGACGCAAAAGCGATTGCGGACGACATAATCGTTATACAAAGTGCAAGTGCAAGGCGCCATATCCTCTTTTTAACGTTCGAATTTTTTGTAAATTGCAAATGGTTCATCCTCCTTCTGTTTTTAAGACGAGTAAAGGTAAATCCACAGTCTGACTACAAACTCACTCCAAGATTATAAAGGTAGTAAAACCACCTCCCCTTCCCGTGAGAAATATTATATATTCTAATTAGTAAAATTGCCTAGTCCCTGATAAATAAAATGCAATTTATTCCTTAAATAACCAATATGAACAGGCAACCACGACTCTGCGCACTGCCAAAAGCCGTTGTGACAGGTTATTTCAATATGGTCATCAATATCATAAAATACTGATGGTTTTTACATCGTCAATGGCGGCCTCCATCAGCTCCCTGTCGCGAACTGCGTCGGCAACCCTCAAATCGAGAGGGCCATGCTGCCTGACGCCGGACACTTCGCCCGCTCCCCGCAGCTCGAGATCAAACTCGGCGATCCTGAAGCCGTCGTCACACTCCAACAGGACCTGAAGCCTTCGGCTGTTCTTTATGTTGCGGGCGCTGTCGAGCAATATGCATATCCCAGCGCGCGTCCCGCGTCCCACTCTCCCGCGCATCTGATGAAGAGCTGCAAGGCCGTATCCGGACGCTCCCTCTATCACAATTATCCCGGCGTCCGGAATATCGACGCCAACCTCTATGACGGTGGTGGAAACCAGGATACCCGGCGTCTCATACCTGAAGCGTCTCAACACCTCGCTCTTCTCCGTCGCGTTCATGGTCCCGAACAGACGAAGCACCGGGATGTCCCTGATGTTATGCTCGATATCGCGAGCTCTGCTCATAACCGCGCCACTATCCTCATCGGATGACTCGTCGCCGATTGTCCCGCACACCCAGTAACAGCGAACACCGGACCTGGATATTTTGTCCGCCGCGAACGAGTAGATATCACGGAGGTGATTACTGCTCACAACCCTCGTGATAACGCCCTTTCTGCCGTCGGGCAATCCTCTGATCTCCGATATGTCGATGTCGCCGTGGTACGCCATGCAGAGAGTGCGCGGTATCGGAGTGGCGCTCATCATGAGCGTGTGTACTCCACTGTTCGCGTTGACGAGAGATTCGCGCTGCAGGACGCCGAACCTGTGCTGTTCATCGATCACCAGAAGCCCCAGAGATTTAAACTCGACCATATCACTCAGCATTGCGTGCGTGCCCACTAGAACATCCACCTCTCCGCTCACCAGATCGGACACCAGACGAGCTCTTGCGCTGCCGGTAACGCTGCCCGATATCTCCGCAGTGACGATATCTAAATGAGACAGGTATCGCCTGCACGCGTCATAAAATTGTTCCGCGAGTATTGTGGTCGGCACGAGCACAGCCGCCTGCAGTGACGCGCCCGCGCACTTGGCGATTGCCGCAATGGCGACAGAGGTTTTTCCGGATCCCACATCACCCATCAGGAGCCTGCGCATAGGAGTGACTCCGTCGAGGTCCTTCGATATCTCAGAGACGGCGGACTCCTGCGACGCGGTCAGCGTGAACGGCAGGGATGACTTGAAACGCTCCAGCATAGCGCTGCCGGCGGAGAGCGAGCGGGCTCTGCAATGGCAGCGCTGTGCGCGATACCTGGCGGTCTTGAGCTGGATATCCCAGAACTCCTGGTACGCGAGCCGGTTCCTTGATTTTTCGATTTCCTCGTATGTGGAGGGGGCATGAATTCCAACGAAGGCGTCCTTCAGAGAAATAAATGAATATTTTTCTATAATCTCCGCCGGCAAGGGATCGTTAATTATGAGTTCGGGGGAAACCGCGCATTTATATATAATATCGGCGATCATCGCGCGCGGCATACCCTCGGTGGTCGGATAGACAGGAAGCAACCTGTGCCAACGCGCCGCTAACTTCCTGGAGTCGGATGACAGCTCATATTCAGGGCTGGAGAACTCCAGATGGGGAGTTTGCTTTTTCCCCACTCTCGCAGGTGCTGACGGGGTACCGAATAAAATTATATTCGCTCCCGATTTTAGAGGGCTCATCCTGCGCAATCCGCCGAATATGGCGACGCCGACAATGCCGGTATCGTCTCCAACCTCCAGAACGGCAATGTGAACGTTGCGCCGGTTCGTGGGCCGCACTTCGACAGATTTGATTACGCCCGACACGACGGCGGGACACCCGGGCGCCAGCGAACCTACACGCGTGAATGACCTTCTGTCCTCGTATCGGATCGGCATGTGATACAGCAAATCCTCCACGCACTCTATCCCCAGAGCGGAGAGCAGTTCGCCTCGCTTTGCCCCAACCCCAGGCAGCAGTTTAACAGAATCGGACAACCTCAAAATAAAATATTCGGTTCCTTAAGGAATCACTGATTCAGCATTCTTTGAGTGGAATGAGGCTCCTTAAACCTTATCCCTGCCGATATCCAGCAGATTCAGGTCAATTCCGAGTACGCTCAAGGTGTTCGAAAGCTGCTCCTTCGAATTCTGCGGAGTACCATCGGGCAGGATGGCTTGATTTCCCTCTCTTGGCTGCTGAGACGCGGCCCCGGAGATATCGTTCACAAATTGTTCGTATCCCTGGGCCGGTTGGGGAACTTGCCCGCTCTGTCCAGGCTGAAACGATGGCTGGGACTCGTACTTGCCCAGTGTTTTGAGAGTCATCTGCGGAAGTTGAATTTTTCCGGTGCTCTCCGCTCTGTCCAGAACACTGGATATCTCGTTTATAAAATCCCTCATGTTCGAGAAGCCTTTGATTCGGAGATCCTGCAGGATGTTAAGCTCATGCCCTAGGTCGGCAACTCCGATCTCCGCATCTTTAATCATCCTATCCGCCCTGTACCTTGCCTCTGAGATTATATTTTCAGCGTTTGCAGCAGCGTAGGCTATCTTCTCCTCCGCCGCTCTGTCCGCCTGAGCTATCTTCTCGTCGGCGTGCATAGAGGCGTTGGACATCTTCTCCTCTGCGGTTTTCTGAGCCATCAGCAAAGCCTCGTGCAGCGAACCCTTTATATTTTCGTAGTCTCTCAGTTTTTCCGACTGCTCCTCGGTTATCCTCTCAAAATCCTTTATCTTCTGGACATATACCTGGATGCACTCCGCAACCTTATCCAAGAACTCATCGACCTCGGATGGATCATAACCCCTCATGGTTTTTTTAAACGCCTGGTTCACTATGTCCAGTGAAGTCAAAAGTTCGCTCATAGTATTCCCCCCTGATTATTGTCAATCCATTTAGGGACGCTAGCGTTCGTCAATGGCGTAACCCAAAAATGCCCGTTCCCACTCGGACGATGGTACTGCCCTCCTCTATGGCAATTTCATAATCTCCGCTCATTCCCATAGACAGGTGAGGCAGAGGTATCCCAAATCTCTTTCTGGCCTCGTCCCTCAAATTTCTCAGCGATACGAAAGATTCCCGGATCGCCCTTCGGTCAGAGACATTTGGGCCGATGGTCATAAAACCCTCCACAGTCAGGTGAGGACAGCGCTCTAAAATATCCTCCAACAACACAAAAACCACCTCAGGCGGAACTCCTTCCTTCGAGCTCTCCCCTGAGACGTTCACCTCTATCAGTATCGGATACAGGACCTCGATATTTTCGCTTATTATACGCTCTATCGAGTCGGCGAGCTCAACGCTGTCCACGCTCTCTATGCAGTCGAAGAGCGCCACGGCCTTGCGAACCTTGTTACGCTGAAGATGACCGATCATGTGCCACACCGCGCCGTCGCCAGTCCATAACGCGCTTTTCTCCTCCCTCTCCTGGACTCTGTTCTCCCCGAAGAGTTTCAGTCCACAATTAAATGCGGCGCAAATCGCCTCGATCGGCTGAAATTTGGACACGCCCATAAGGGCAATATCCCGAGGATCCCTGCCTGAACGCTCCGCAGCAGAAGTCATAGCACTGCGCGCGCAGTCGATATTGCGCCGCACCGTGTCCGTATAGGCTGCCCCGTCAGTATCTGCTACCATAGCTTGACCCTGCCCTCCTGTGCCCCATAAGCGTCCACTATTACGGCGTCACCCAGCTTCAAACCATCCGTGACCAGAAACCTGCCGCCATCTATGCTCCGTCCCTTCACCCCAGTGAAGAATGCCTCAGATCCCCTCAGAACGAATGCCCCTCTTATGCCGTCTTTTACGATTACGGCAGATTCGGGGACCGTCACCCCGGACGTCTCCCCTATCTCTATAATCAAATCGTAGTTACGCGAGAGTATCATACCTGGCGGAAACCACGGTATGTCGAGCAAAACCTTAGCCCTGTGACCCAATATCTCATACACCCGAACATTTGACTTAGACGGCGTATCCAATGAATCCATTTTAACCATTACTCGATTTGACGCAAGTTTTTCTTTAAAATTCCCTATCAAATCAATATAACCAATATATCGCAGACCCTGCGGTTGAGGAATGATCTTGCCTATCGCAGCCCCCTGCCGCACTTTATCTCCATCCTGCATCAATTTTACTGACGGGACCTGCGGCAGCTCATATGACCCGGGCCATAGAGACTGATATCTCCACTTTCCCTCCGCTCCATCCAGCCCCGCTATGAAGTAGCCCTCCGATGGAGATTTCACATCGACTGCAGACGAACCGGATGAGACCCTGGCCACTACAGCTCCCCTCTGAACGCGCTTTGGCCCGGTCCCCTGAGGAAACTTGACTGTTCCTGCTCGCGGGGATATGATTTTCTCCTCGTTCCACAGCAAAACCCCGTCGGCTTTTATTATATCCTCCTGCACCCACGGAACCGCCCACGTGATATCCGGGTGGGTGCTGTCATAGTGCCTGAAGTACGACCTGTAGGCATATATCCATATAAACGCGGTGACCGCCAAGACCAGGAAATAAAATATGCAGAACGTCAGGCTTTTTCGCTGTACGGGCCTGCTCATGCCGAGAGCGCGCTAGTAGCACTTGGAATAATCGCAGGAGACACAGCGCATGCATCCCTCCGCGTGAACCATCGCGGCGCCGCACGAAGGACACATATCCCCGGGAGATATCTCGACGGTCTCGCCAAGCGCGCGTTCGAGACCCTGGGCGATCGCGTCAGGCAAACTTAAAATTATCCCGTCATTCTCGAATATGGGTTGGCTTCCGCCGATACCCTTCAACTGTTCTATTATATCCCTGACAGGCACTCCGCTGCGAAGCGAGAGCGATATGAGGCGTCCGAGCGCCTCCGTGTGCGCCTGAGTATCCTTGCCGGATTTCCCGAGGGTAGCAAAGAGCTCGAACGGACGACTGCCGAGCATGTTGAGCGTGAGATAGAGATTGCCGAAGCTCGTGCGTATCTTGACTGTGCTGCCGCGCAAATTCGCAGGACGCTTTCGCGGCTTGATCTGCCTGCCGTCGCTCCCGATTCCCGGTCCGGCATCCGACTCTGAACCGTGATATAGCACCTGAGACTCCTTGCAACGGTCCCGGTATATTGTGACGCCCTTGCACCCGAGGTCGAACGAGAGCAGATACGCTCCCCTTATGTCCTCTATCGTGGCTGAGTTCGGCAAGTTTATCGTCTTGCTCACAGCGTTGTCCGTGTACTTCTGAAATGCCGCCTGCATCTCCACATGTTCGTTGTAGGGGATATCGTGCGCGGTGACGAAGACCTCCTTCAGAGATCGCGGCACGTCGGCGTCGGATAGCGTCCCGCTGGCCAATACCTGCTCCAATATGGCGGACGACTGCTCGCCGATATGAGCCAGCGCGTCCTCCAGATAACTGTTTATGTAGATCAAAGTGTCGTTGTCGAATGCCTTTCGCCTGAACGCGAGCGCAAAAACAGGCTCGATACCGCTCGAACACTCCGCAATCAGCGAAATAGTCCCGGTGGGAGCTATCGTCGTCACCGTTGCGTTCCTCATCGGTCTGCCTCGCGAGTCCCATACGCTGCCCTTCCAGTTTGGGAACGATCCCCTGGCATTCGCCAGAGATTCGCTCTCCTCGTGGCCGACGCGCTGAATGAAACCCATGAGTCTCTCGGCCAGTTCGAAGGATTCCCTGCTTCCATATCTGATTCCGCGCGCAAAAAGGATCTCCGCCCAGCCCATGACGCCCAGCCCGATCTTGCGATTTCCTCTGGTCATGGCCGCTATTTCATCCAGCGGGTATACATTGCAGTCGATCACATTGTCGAGAAAACGGACGGAGATCCTAACCGTATCCTCGAGACGGCCCCAGTTTATCTCACCCCGCTCGTCGGCCATACGAACCAGATTTATCGAGCCCAGATTGCAGCTCTCGTACGGAAAGAGCGGCTGTTCCCCGCATGGGTTCGTGCTGTTGAGTTTGCCGCAGGAGGGGACCATATTGCAGGCCTCCAGCCGATCGAGAAAGATCACTCCCGGGTCTCCTGTCTTCCACGCGCCCTCCGTCAAGAGCTCCCACAGCTCCATAGCCTTTATAGTACGGGCCTTTTCGCCGGTCCTTGGGTTGACCAGATCCCAATCCCCTCCGTCTTGTACGGCCTTCATGAAAGAGTCCGGTATCCCCACCGATATATTGAAATTCGTCAGCTTCGCGCCCTCGATCTTCATCTTCACGAAGTCGATTATATCCGGGTGCGACGCCTCGAGGATGCCCATGTTGGCGCCTCTGCGCGTTCCGCCCTGCTTCACTACCTCAGTTGTGTGGTCAAAGAGCTCCATGAAGGAGATAGGGCCGGACGCGACGCCGGATGTGCTGCGCACCCTGTCCCCGGCAGGACGCACCTGTGAGAAGTTAAATCCCGTCCCGCCGCCGCTCTTATGAACGAGCGCGGTGGCGGACAGCGCGCCGAAGATGGCGTCCATGCTGTCTCCGATGGGGAGCACAAAGCACGCGGAGAGCTGGCCCTTGGGCGTGCCCGCGTTCATCAGAGTCGGAGAATTGGGCAGAAAATCGAGCTCCGCCATTACGTTATAAAACCTGACAGCCCACTCGTCCGCGCTCTCCCCGTAAGACGTCTCCACCGAGGCGACAACGGACGCGACGCGCCATAGCATATCCTCAGGACTTTCGATTATCTCTCCCCTGTCGTTCTTCCTGAGATATCTCTTCTCCAAAACATATCGCGCGTTTTCTGAAAAATGCGCACGCACTCTATCGCTCATAACACCATATCTCCTTATGCTGAAACTTCAAAAAATTTAATAAATGCTAAAATCCGCAGCTACGCCCAAACCCTGCCCACGTGACCGGTTTTATTGGGAACTATTTATTCTGGCGCATCGCGAATACTATGTCCGGTATTTCGTCGAGTGACGCGCAAGCATGCGACGCTCCGGCGGACAAAAGCTCGCTCGCCCCGAAATTGCCGGTGGTCACCCCGATGCCAATGACATCCGCCGCGACCGCAGTCCTCATGTCTATGTCCGCATCGCCGACGTACACTGCGCCATGAGGTTCGATTCCAAGACTCTCCAGCGCCATGAGTATCGGTTCCGGGTGCGGTTTTGGATTCGATACATCCTCAAGTCCTATTACAACGTCAAAGTATGCGCCGATTCCGCTCTGTTCCACCGCCGACGCGGCAAACCTTCTGTTGGAGACGACCCCGGTCTTGATCCCCGCGTCCCGAATGCGGGCGGGCACATCCCGGGTCCCCGGGAACTCCCTGAAACCGTTATGCTCCATGCCTCGAAAGTTCGTTCTGTAATAATCCAGCCACTCGTCCTCGAAACGTCCCCATAGGGCGGCCCACGAGTCCAGTATTGGCAGGCCGATGACCGCGAGCGTCTCATCTCTTGTGACCCGCCTCAACTCGTATCTATCGGCGAGCAGGTTTGTGCACTCCGTTATGATGTGGCTGGTGTCCATTAGAGTCATATCGAAGTCGAAGAGTACCGCCTTTACAGAGTCGATTTGCATATTATATTCTCCTTATGGAATAGCTGACTCATAGGTCGTCCCTGCCGAATATCACGGACGAATCCTGAGTCTCCCACACCTGGACGCTGTGAAGTTCGTAGTTCGGTCCGCGCAGTATGGGGTCGAGCCGCTCGAATACGTGTCGCGCTATATTTTCTGCGGACGGCTGCGGAATTATGTCGTTGAGGTACGCGTGATCGAATTTCGATATTATTTCCGCGTTGACAATCCCCTTCACCTCGACGAAGTCAACGATCATCCCGTCCTCATCCGGCTGTCCTGATATATCTATCGCCATGCGATATGTGTGTCCGTGAAGACGTTCGCACTTCCCGTGATAACTCACCAGGTTGTGCGCGGAGTCAAATGTAAATTCTTTCCTAAGCAGCATGTACTTTTTCTCTCCTTGCAAATATTGCCTTCTCAATTATAAACGATTATCCGAATCATGGAGAATCGAAGAGCAAAGTCTGCCCTCCATGTCCGACCGGGTCCTCGAACCCCAGCAAAGAACGGATTTATTGTTAATGGCCTAAAGGGCAAAGATTAAAGCCTCCATACTCCCCGTCTTAGCAAACGGCAAAACACAGTTTTAGCGTGTTACTCAGTGATTCCCAGCAATCCTCGCATCACCCTGGCGCCCCGCACTGCATTGTCGCCGACGCAGTTGTTGTACATCAAAAATATTTTCTTCGAGCCGCCGCTCGCCTCCGCAGTCTCTATAACCTTCAAAGCCCAGGGAGCGAGTTCTCTGGCGGAGTACTCGTAGTCGAACCGCTCATGCACCGAAGCCCGGGGATTGCGCCAGCCCTCTCTGTTGCGGCCGTGAAACCTCACGACAGTGCCCCACTCCGCAGTGACCGGCCACTCAGGGGGCACGGTCCAACCGATTGCCGGTTCGTCCACCGCCACATAAGCGATATTTTCATCCATAAGGGCTCTCAGGAATTTCTTGCGGTTGTCCCCCTCGAACCACGACGCGCTTCTTATCTCCACAGCGAGAGGCAGAGGGCCCGAGACCTCGCGCAGCCGCCTGAAATATATCAGTCCTTCCGGACGAAAACGCCAGCTCGGGGGAAATTGAAAGAGCAGATACGCGAGACGCCCGGCAGAATGCAGTATTCTGACGGGTTTCATGAAGTCCTCGAACAGGCGCACTCTCTGCTCGTGTGTGAGGTCCTCCCGCTTCAAATACTTATCCCCGGCAATCCCGCCGATTTCGTCAACAAGCCACGAAGGCAGAGACGACACTGATGTCCGGTGAAACGTGAAAAGCGAGAACGACTTCATGCCGAAGGAAAAATTTTTAGGCGTCCCAGCAATCCACCTGCACGCGTTCGCGACACTTGGGAGGGCGTAAAACGACGAGTCGACCTCCACTGTATCGAACTGACCGGCGTAGTGCGCCAGCCTCAATGCGGGCGTGTTGGCGGACGCCGGGTAAAACCCGCTCTTCAGAAGTGTTCTGTCCGTCCACGAACATATTCCGATTCGCACTTCAGCGGACAAACCATCACCTCCATACTCAGGACACTGCCCGTTGTTCCATGCGCCCTATATCCACTTTATTTTAGCATCTTGCAGGAGTAATATTATCCTCGCAAAATCGCATTCATCGGGAAGAGGTGGAGATATGATCCTTGAGGGTATATACGCGCCCGTGCCAACGCCATTCGATTTGAAGTCGGGAGACATAAGTCACTCGGCTATGGAGGACAACATCAGGAGGTGGGCCGTGACATCACTGAACGGTCTCGTCATCTGCGGGTCGAACGGAGAGCTGCCGTTTATAAGCGTGTCCGAGAGGGCTGAGTTGACGCGCACAGCTAAGTTGGCGCTGGAAAAATCTGGAGTCGACAAAAAAATTATCACCGGGACATTCATGCACTCGACTCGCGAGACGATAGACTGCAGCGTCAGAGCTGCCGACGCCGGAGCGGACGCTGTTCTGATCCTCCCGCCGCACTACTTCAAAGCCGCCGGCATGAGCGGCGCAAAAAAATTTTTCGAGGAGACCGCTAACTCATCGCCCATTCCCATAGTGCTCTACAACATGCCGGGCAACACAGGCGTCAACCTCGACGCCGAGACAGTTATCGAGCTCTCCCGGCACCCGAACATCATAGGCGTAAAGGATACCTCCGGCGACATGACGCAGATGTGCCGGATAGCGAACGAGTGCGGGGAAAATTTTTCCGTCTTCTGCGGTTCCGGCAACTATCTACTTCCCTCGCTCGCGGTGGGCGCCTCCGGAGGAACGCTCGCAGTAGCTAATCTGTACCCGGAATCCGCAGCGCGTCTGCTAAAGGCCTGCATGGAGAGCGATATGCCGCGCGCAAGGGCTCTGCAGTACAGGTTGATGCTGGCGAGCGACGCACTCACAAGAAAGTTCGGAGTCCCGGGGCTCAAAGCATCGATGGATAGAGCTGGGCTCTACGGAGGCCCGTGCAGGTCTCCGCTCTCTGATCTGGGCGACGACGAGAAGCACAGACTCTTCGACGCGCTGGACTCGACCGGCCTGGATGAGTACGAAAGCTGGAGACATATCTGTTAGTAGACGCGGGGCCCCTCCATGTGATAAGGAGGAGCCCCGTATGCGCTCATATCATGGGTTCAAGGTCGCGGGCGCTGCCAACATCTGCGGCTGGCGCCAGCTCCCTTGACCCTCGGAATAGTCTTTATATACGGCGTTTGAAACAGACGGCCGCCGCAGCCATGAATATCACTGCCGCCGCCGCAGAACCGGCGGCGCAGCCGCCACCACCCGCTTCGCCCCCGCCTCCAGGCTGATTCCCGCCGGACGACGCGTCCTCGAGCAGCCAGACGAGACCCTTTATTCTGCTATTGGCGTCGTTATCCGCCACCACCAGTTTGTCCCCGATGATCTCCGGCTGGGATTCACCGTCCGGCGACACAGCGTCAGCTATAAAGAGGTCGAGCGTGAGGTTCAGCGTGTTGCCGCTGCTGTAGCTCAGGACTCCGCCCGATATGGCTCTGTCCGCTGTTATGCTGGTGCTTCCTGACGTGTCCACCAGTACGACGCTGTCCCCGTTTTCGTCCTCGAAGACGAAGCTCACCGTCTGGAAGAGTTTTTTCACGTCCTCGAGACCGGCTGATGTGACATTCTTCCCGAGGATCTGACTGACGTCGCTCCACTCTATGCTGTACGCAAAGCGCATCGGCAATATGGCGCCGGGAGTGGTGAGAGTCGAGAGTTCCACGCCAATTGCCGGTTTCATCTGAGTCAGCCCGTTTTTGTCGTATGCCGGACTCGATATGAACTGCACGCCGTTCGATTCGTCGAGTTCCGTCAACAGATGAGCGTTCACGCCATAAATACTCATGAAAGAGGACGCAAAAGCGCTTTCCTCTATATCGCTTGGGTTTTCGTCATTTTTGAAGTATATCTGCGCGCCTCTGGAGGCGAGGCCCGCGTTGAAGTCGGCCATTCTCCCCCAAAGGTCTGGATGTATATTCGTGTAGCTCGATGTCTCGCTCACCGTGAGCGTTGCGGAGTCCGTCTTTCTCTCGTTATTCGAGCCGTATCTCGCGGTGGTTACGCTGATGACCGTGGTCCCCGTCCTGAGCGACACCATGTTGCCGAAGTCATCTATCCGCGCGACGCCCGGATTGCTGCTCTCCCACGTGAGCCCCTCACTCACCGAGGACTCCCCGTTGGCATAATAGACCACAGCCGTCAGACTGCACGTCTGCCCTACGCGAACCATGAAGTTCGGGATGCCGCTCATGCGGACGTAGGCTATGACTCCACTGCCGGGAGGGTCGGTTCCGCCGCCCTCGCCTGTAACTATGGTCTCATAGGCTCCGATATCCACTCTGCTGCCGCCCGAGGGCGTATAAGAGGAGTTGATGGGCGCTCTGAAAACTCCGCGAGCGTCGATATGATCTCCCGAAAAATACGAGTTAAACGTATTCCTCGCGTCAATTCCGGCTATTCTGTCCAGCGCGGGGTTGATCTGTGCCTCCGTGCTGTCCGTCAAAGCCACGGTATCGATGGTATGCCGTTTGGTTGGGTCGAGCGACGAACCGGCGGTTATCACAGTTGAGACGCCTGAGTTGTTGGCCGCGAGAGTGTTATTGCCGAAGATCACTGCCCTCGTGCAGGTTGGACCGTTATTATCGAGCGTCTTGCTGCCTTCGACGTATGGATCGGTCGTCCAGTTGTAGTTCCCGTTCGAGGTCCCGGACGAATCCAGGATCCCGTAGACACCAACGATGTTATATCCTAGGGAGTTGATCACGCTCACATCCCGTGTGACGTCATCGAACCCGTTGCCCGCGATATTTCCGACGAAGAGCGACGCTCCGAGGTTGAGCACCCTGCCGGCGTAGTACAATCCGCCGCCCATGCCTCCGCCGGCTTTGTTGTCCACAAAAGTCGCGTAGAGGACGACTGATTTTTTCCCCGAGTCGCTTCCGGCCTCGGAGCTGAGATAGAGAGCGCCGCCCTTCCCGCTTCCGGCCTCGTTCCCGACGAAGGTGCTATTTGCTATCGAGTATTTCGCGCTTTTTAGAAACGCCGCTCCGCCATTCGCCGTGGCGCCCGGTTTGACACTGTTACTTACAAAGGTGCTCCGCGATATCAGAATATCTGAACCTGCCAGATAAAGAGCCCCGCCGCCGCCATCAGGAGCGCCGTTGGAGGAGTTATTGGCAAAATATGATCCGGTTATTTCGATACTTGGGCCATCGCCCCCCATATAGACCGCTCCGCCAGAGACATTCGACAGGTTCGCCGAGAAATAAGAGGATTCTATCTTGCTGGCGCCTGACGTTCCGGACACGAACACAGCGCCGCCGGCGCCGCCGGAACCTTTAGCCGCAGTGTTATTGGTGAAGGACGACCCGGAAATCTCGACAGACCCGGAGTAGATCGCCCCGGCGGTGGTTATGCCCTCGTTGACGTCGAAAACGCAGTTCGTTATCTGCGCGTTTCGCACGCTGAATATGGCTCCGCCGACACTTGCTGTGTTGCCGTTGAATATCGATCTTTGCAGGGTGATGTCGTTCGAGCTGTAGAAAGCGCCGCCTCCGACTACTCCGGAGCTCTGCTCTCCCGCATTGTTCCCCCTGAACGTCATGGACGCCCCAGCCGGATTCACCGTGATCGAACGCCCGTACACAGCGCCTCCGCTCTCACTTGCCTGGTTATCGTCAAGGATGCCTCCCGTGATACTGACGTCGGCATCGGAATAGATCGCGCCGCCGCGCCCGGCGGTGTTAGTTGTGAATGCGCCGCCGGACACCGCGACATTGGCCGTTGAATAAAGAGCGCCGCCACTGCCGGTTGCCCTGTTACCCGAGAAATCCGTGCTGGTTACCGTCACGTTCCCGTTCGAGTAGAGAGCCCCGCCGCTCGCGGCTTCGTTGTTTGTAAACTTAAACGAGTCGCCCAGCGAAATAGATGAGGAGCTAACGTAAATCGCTCCCCCGCTGCCGGATGCATTGTTATTTTCGAATGAAAATTTTGCGCCGCTTCCGAAATCGACGTTCGAGGAGTTGAAACTATAGAGCCACAGAGCCCCTCCATCCCGGGCCCTGTTCCGGTTGAAATTGAACTCCACGTTACCGGCGAATGAGGCCTTGCCGCCCGGGCCCACGTAGACCGCGCCGCCGTCATTGCTTCCAGCATCGTTATTGGTGAAGCTGACGCCGGCGTTGAACGCGGCAGTGCCGCCAGTGACGGAGACTGCCCCGGCGTTGCCGGTGAATGGAGTACCCGTGAACGTGGCAGCGCCGCCGGTTATGGATACCGCGCGCGAGGAGTTATTCTCAAATCGCCCGTTCGTGAAGGTGGCAGTTCCGCCATCTACCTTCACGACATCGCCGGAGGTGCTGCCGGAAAATGCAGTACCGTCAAACGTGACGGTGACTCCACTGCCTATGTTGACGGCTGTCGTCCGATTGCCGGTGAACGAACTG
This sequence comes from Synergistaceae bacterium, assembly GCA_031273805.1. GTDB lineage: Bacteria > Synergistota > Synergistia > Synergistales > Synergistaceae > JAIRKI01. The sequence continues at coordinate 25,619 of JAISRE010000042.1, forward strand.
CCGTTATCAAACGTAACGTTTCCGTTGGAGATGTTGATTGCCTCTCCGGCCGTATTTGCCGCGCCTGTTGCAGTGAATCTGACGTTACTGAATTTCACCGTGCCGGCATTTACCCTGAAGATCCTGTAGTTACTCCCGTCGATGGTGTTATTATTTCCATTAATAGTCAGCTCGTGACTGATTTCAAAGTCGTGACTTGCGGAACTCATGCCGATATTGCCCCTGAGCTCTATGGTGTTGACGTCAGAACTCAATAGAGCCGCCTCCAGATCGCCTAAATTATATACATCGTATGTCGCAGCATAAGCCCTGCAGCTCGACAACGGAATGAGCGGCAGGACAAACAGAACGAATAGCGCAGATAGTAGTTTTTTCACCTTGCCTCACCTCGTCCTCATAGCTTTTAGCAGATAGAGCCCCACTGCGGAGAGCAGCGCCACGAAGAGAGGAACACCGGCGTCGCATCCGCCTCCGCCGCCGCCGCTTTGCTGATCCCCGCCCGGTGAACCGCCGGAAGAGGTGGAGTCGGTAGGCGCCACGAAGAACGTCATATCCCACATGTCGTTTCGGTTTCCATCCCTTACGACGAGATAGCTGTTATCCGTCCCGCTCATGCTGCTCTTATCGTCGACGAGCGTCAGGTCCGTGCCGTCGGAGTCAGTAATCATGACTATAAAGCTGACCGTAACACATCCATTTACCTCGTCCGCAAAGACCTTCAGGGCGCGAGGGAGAATCCCCCTGTCCCGCAGCCAGTTGGTCACATTTATCTCGTAACCGCTCGCGTCGTGAATATACAGGCTGAACATATTGGAGAATAAATTTGTGATGCTTCCGCTCGTCTTCCACTCGTTCAAGAGCGTGTTCCACCTTGGCGCGATATACCTGTTTGAGCGCGGAAGGTTAAACGTCACGTGCATCGGGAGCAGCCCCGCCACGTCCTCGGAGATCATCATGGGGGCGGGGACCCTGGTGTTGACGGATATTGTGCTGATAGCGTCAGCTGTTACGAAACCAGCGCTGACCGCGTTGGCCATTACACCCTGCTCCGGAGTTGGCATGGCGGCAGAGCGCCGTCCGAGGGTCGACGCCGCCTTTTTCAAAAAATCGGGATCCGAGGCCAGAAGCTCGAAGCCGGTCACAGTGAAGTAGTCTATGGCGGCATCCTGTTGCGCAAGCCTGAGCCCGAACACGGACGGATGGTTCAGTGTGAGGTCATGCGGACTCATCACCAATCCTGTCCCGTCAACAGGGTACATGCTGAATATTCCCTTCGAGCCCGTGACGACGTTGTACCTCTGAACGTATCTCGTTATCAGAC
>JAISRE010000068.1 GCA_031273805.1 Synergistaceae bacterium
GTACGATTTTGCGCCTCTTGGACGTACTTCCGCCGCGGTCCGATTCGCGCAGTGAGCCGGGTGAATTGAGCCACCGGAACTACAACCTGCGACAACTTGATAGTCATATTTTATAACGCGCCGGGATCCGTCCGATCTTTGTATATATGCCGGTCATAAGCCCTGAAACGCGCTGTCTCCCATGTTTTTATACATGAGAGACAGCGTGTTGATACTTAGGCAAACTCCTCTTTTAGAACATACGCCGAAATTTCTACTTCGTCGTCCAGTAGTAGATCATGGAAGAGCCGGCGGGTATACGCGAAGAGGCCTTGCCGCCCGTGACGCGTACATAAATTGCGTCACCGTGGATAGTGGCGTCGTTCTTGCCGAGGAGTTCCGTGAAGCCGCCGTCTTTAGATGGGTCTTTACCCTGGCGGTCGTACGCGAAAGCCAGCGTGTAACTCCCATCGCTGTTCTTTAAAGTCGTCAAACCGGTAATTTTCGTTCCGTTTGCCTGAATATACCGGATATTCGAGCCGTCCCTCCCTTTAAAGACGCTTGCGCCGGTTCTGACATCGAGCGCGTAAATGCGGGAGTAGCCGTTGACTTTTTTGGTCGACGCGTTGCATATATCCTCGGTGCCGGCCAAATCGACGCCGGACATCGTGTACGTAGTGGCGTATACGGTGCTGCCAATCACCACCGGCCGCGCCGCCGTGGTCTCGTCCGCGAGCATCTTCTGCGGCGCGTTGGATTTCCTGTCGAGCGCGATATACCAACCCTTCGAGCCCGAGGGCGCCGCGTCGTCAGGATGCGCTTTCAGCGCGTAAAGATCGTCCCTGTGAATGGTTCTGTCTGTCGGGCCGGGGTTCAGCGGCGTCTTGACGGAGAATAACATCTGTCCCACCGCGTCGTCGCCGTTCACTATCCCACCGCTCTTTTCGATCTCTACATTCGCTGTCCCTCCGGTCAGCCAGGCCATATCGGGGCCTTCCTTCACGAGAGTCACCCCGTGCGGGACGGCAAAATTTTTGTTCGCGCCGGCAGGACCGCTCCTCTTTGTCTGCAGCGTAACCGCGGTCCTGATATACCACTCCGAAGGCTGCATGGCGGACCCGTCGGGTTTCTCCATCACGACCTCGAAGATATTTCCCCTGTTGTCCGCGGCGTACGCTCGCCCGGCGACGTACCGTCCGAACTTCGAGCTGTTTCTGGAGGCCAGAAGCGTCGGCTCCGAGACGATCATGCCCATGTACGGGGTCTGTCCGACAGGGGCGTTGCCCACCCTCCAGTTCGACGTCTGGGCGTTGCTCAGAGCTGCGCCGTCGAAGGCCCTTATAACGCCGCCGTCCTTGGGGTCGATAATGAGCAGAGTCGCCCCCTCGTTTCCGTTATTGGCCAGGTCGATTTTAGACTGGAGGCCTCCCGGCACTACTATGACATTCCGAGTCTGAGGGTTGTCTGGGTCGTTGTCCCCCAGCACAACGCCAATCGCGGGTTTGGCCCCGTTATAGCCGAGTTTGCGCCATGCTGCGTTGTTTCCGGAAAGCGACGACAGGCCAAGCCACTTTGGAGATTTGTAGGTGCTCGACTCGTCCATGAATACGACTTTGTCCTTGTATCTCTCGATATGCCATTTGAATATCGGATTTTTGTGATCGCTCACATCCATCATGTAAAGCCCGTTGCCCCCTCTCCCGAGAGTGCCGAGCATATACTGCCGCCAATCATGCGACTGCTTCGAGCCCAAGTCGAGGTTTTTCACCTGGAGCGAGCCGTCCAGGGTGAATCCCGGGAGCGAGCGTCTCTTTCCGCCCTTGCCGTCCTCCGTCGCGACGTCAACCCATACTCGATTGCCGTCGCTTCCGGGCGTCGTCTTGAGAGAGGCGAGGCGCATGGGCAGCAGCGAAGCCGGCGGCAGGATTATCCTCTCCGGATTTCCGTTCTGCGGGTCAATTACGTACAAGAGGCCGTTGTTGGTCTGTCCGTACAGCATTGGCGGGTTTGCGCCGGATTGCCTCTGCGCCCAGGCCTTATAACCGGGCAGAGAGTCGACTGACGCGCTGGGGTTGGCTGCCAGCGCGATCCCCGATTGTCCGAAGTCCGCGAGCATATTGGCCCTTTTATACGACCTGTTGTTTATGTACGAGTAGTCGTAGCCCGCCAGCCATTGGTACAGCGCCTCGTTAGGGGGCAGATGGGCGCTCGACGCGCCGACTATGACGGTCAGCTTGTCCTTCAGGCCGAAGATATTGAGCGATGTGGACTCGGACTGGCTGAATTCCTTGAATTTGCGCGCGCCTGGGTCCCAATACGTCAGCCTTATATTGCCGGGGGCGCCTCCCGTCCCCCTCTTTGCCAGCAGCTTGGCGCCCAGCTCCCACGCGCCGTCCCTGTTTATCGCGACCACAGCGCCATTGTTAGCGATCGGGAGGTAGCGGCGCAGCGTCCCATTCCACTGGTTATTGTAAACCGTCTGGTTGGTCGCGGAGAAGAGCAGCGAACTCTCGGAGCTCGCGCCCACCTTCTGCTCGACCATTGCCCCGGGCGACCGTACGGGCTCCTCCGCCGCCTGCACCATGCCAAGGACCGCGTCGAACGCAACCTTGAGCGTCGCGACATTGTCGGCCCAGAACGGCTGGACGGGAGCGTCATACATATTGTCAAAATTGAGTTTAGCTATATCCTCGCCCTTCATGGCGCCCTGCCCGGCATTCGCCATCCTGATGAGGTTGAGCCTCATATTCATGACCTCGGCTACGACCTGAGGGCCGGCGTTTATCACGTCGGGATCCTTCTCGTTAGCCACCATGCCTATCACAAGCGTGCGAATGGGATTGTCGAGATCGATCGTCTCGAGGTCGCTCCAACTGAGGGGACGCCCGTTTTCCGTCCCGACGGAGGGATTCCTGAACACTGCCGGCTTTATCCTGGTAACCGGCTCATAAGCCGCCTTTCTCACTCCGTGGTTTGGCCTATCGCTGTTGTAACTGGGAACACTTTTATTCTTGTTTTTTTTGTCCGTCGAGTCGTAGAGGTTCTTTATAGCCTCCCAGGCGTTGTAGGAATAAGCGTTTGGGTCGACTATCTTGGGCTCCGAGCCGGACGCAATCACTATGAGCCAGTTGTCCTCGCACGTTGTGCGTATCGGGAACGACACCCTGTGGAGGTCGGTCGTCGCTATGGTGTTGCCGCCGCGCGAGTCCTTTATCTGCGGCTGGCTCGTCGGTTTGAAATCATCATCGGTTCGAATCGTGTTGGTCCCCTTAAAACTATAGTTTATTCTAGGCGAGAAGAAATCAATCACAGAGCCCGCCGCCTCTCCGGAACCCCTGTTGAAACGGGCCCTCGGTACCGCGGTGTCGTCGTACTCCTGGCTGGCCCGGCGATAGTCGTATGTGTAGTCGATGTTGTCGGCGCGTTTGGAGAACCACACCCAACCCCTCCTGAGGTAGTAATCCCTGTCCATCTCCAGCTTTCGGTCATCGTAAAGCGTCGGGCGCGTGTGCCCCGGCGTGTAATCGAGTTTCGTAGGGTCCGGGAAGATGGCCTGAGCCAGCCCGAACATGCCCGCCACTCCGATTTCCGGGTCGTTGTAGACATAAAATTGGTCGTTTCTGTACCGCCCGTCGAGATGCCGTCCGTGGAATGCCCATGTATTCTCATTCCAGTCGGTCACGTAGTTGCCGTCGCTTCTTATGTCAGCGAGGCCGTTTATCCACAGTCTGAACTTGTCGATCTGGTCAATGGCGGCGGAACCTTTCCTCCAGACGTAATCTGGTTCCTGAATCGGCACCCAGAGCGACGCCCGCTTCATGATTTTGTAAAGGGGCCTGTCCCACGCCTCGCCCGCGCTGTGTTTTATGTTGTTGCTGAGAGCCCTTGTGTGCGTTTCGTTGAATTCGCTCATGTTCACAAGTTCATTATCATGCCTTACCGCCGTGTTTGCATTAGTGTCGGTCTGAGTTCCCTCGAACCATCCCTTGGCTACGCCCACCGAACCTCTTCCTGTATCATGCGGCACGGCGCCGTTAGACCACCAGCCATCCGGCTCGGTGCCGTCATTGTTCGGGGTCATGTACTGCGCGTGCGTCGTGGCGTTGTGCCAGAGAGGATAGCGCTGCCCATGCACGTGAAAATACGCCTCCACTTCGCCGGTCGACGGTCCGTGCATGGTGCCGTTCACATACCTCACCTTATTGCGGTAGTACGAACTGAGCCAGGCCGGCGGTTCCTTCCTTCGATAGACTCTGCCACTGCTCCAGTTGCTGTTGTTGCGTTCGCCAAGATCGTCGATGTAGGCTTCGCCCGCGCTCCAGTCCTTTTCGGGTCTGAAGTAGCTCTTCGTCATGATATTCGCGCCGAACGGGGCCACCTTGAAGACGCCGTTTGTGTCAGGGTTCTGATCCCAGGCTATCTCATGATGGTTATTGGTTCTTTTCCGCGCTTCTCGCTCCAGGTTCGCCGGAGAGAGAAACGTCGTCGCCATCCCGATCCTCATATCCCTGAAGCGGCTCCTGTCGCTCAGGAGGTTCCAGAGGACCAGCTTTGTCTGGTACATTCTGCTGTCGTTGGGCACCAGATCGTCTTCTGTCCAGCTCGACGGAGGGTTGGCCCAATGCCTGGGGTTCTTGAAGACGAGCGCGTAAGGATATGCCTTTTGCTGGCTGGTGCTGTTATAATAACTGTATGTTGCCAGCACCGCGTCGCCGTCAGCATTGTTTTTATAACTATTATATCTATCGTCGCGTACATAATCGAAGCCGGCCGTGCCGGTCTTCGCATATACGTATTTTCCCGGCAGAACATCGTCGGGCCACACATACGGGTAATTCTTATAGCTTATTTCGAGCCCCGTAAACTGGCCCCTGTACACATTCACGAGGTATCTCTTCGCGTATTCGGGATCCGCGAAGGGGAAATAATATCTGTCCTTGTTCAGCTCCATATCCTCGGACAGATTCTTCCCTTTGACGAAGTTGTTCGAAGATATCCTCTCCCTGCCGTAAAGGTTGCGCCCCTGACTGAGGTTCCCATCCCTCCACGCCGCCGGCATCGCCCCCATGCCGAACGTGGCTTCTTTCATGATCCTGTTGATGTCGTAGATGGTGTAGCCGTACTTTTCCTTCGTGAGCTTCCAGTCGGCCGTCTCCTCCCAGTGAAAATCGAACAGAGCGTCCCTCCATACCTGGGGCTGCACTCCTTTAGACGTGAAGCTCATTATCTCGGTCGCCTCGATCAGGAAAAGGATGTTCGGTTTTTGCAGGGACGTCTTGTTCTGATCTTCCGGAGGGATCGCCATGTCGGATTTCAGTTTGGCCTCAACGAGAAGTTCTGCCGCCCACGCTTTCGATACCTCCAGTGCGGGGAACGAAAATTGAAGCATAAACAGAACGAGGTTGATGGCAGCGACGCTCCTCTTCAATAACGCGATCGATCTGTGATTCATCTTGTCAATACCTCCTTGTTACTTTTGAGAATTGCTGTATTGCGAGATTTGTTTACCTGTCCTATGATTCAAATCGCATAGTTCTTCTCAATCTTGCATTATACAAGATATTCATAAAATTTCAATGAATTAGCGTGATTTTACGTATGAAATATAGGTTATATTGTAATTATGCAATGTTTTTATAATTACATTGCATCCAATCGACCGGACTGTACCGGCTAAATCAGGGATACGTTCAAGGGGAGAACAAGATAAATGACAATAAAAAGCTGTCTGCGGAGTATTAAATGGGGTGTATTAGCACTTGGTGAGGTGTTTAATTGTGTCCCGCACATGATTTTGGTGCGGGCGCGGTGGGTGTGGGAGGCGGCATAGCCTCCCACGGTCCGTTTTATTCTTTATATCTTTATAGTTAAAAATATAGTTAAAAGAGTAGTTAGCAGAGTCGGATTAAAACTTGTAAATGCTTGGTATGACTGTGATTATCTGGGTAGTTGAGAGTTAAAAATGTGACCGTTATCCATGAAAAGCGTGACCGTTATCCATGAAAAGCGTGACCGTTATCCATGATTTGTGACCGTTATCCATGATTTGTGACCGTTATCCATGATTTGTGACCGTTATCCATGATTTGTGAGAAAAGCAGTCTGGCTACGAATTGGTTGGATCGTGTCTTTTAATATAAACGAGTCCATCCTTCGATATGGTGTAACTGTCAATGTCCTTGTTTAGAATCAATAGATTGAGAGCCTTTTTGAGTTTCGATTTGAAGAAACGAACCTCACTTATTTTCGATCCGCATTGACTCATGATCGTTTCGAGTTTCATCGGAAATGGCTCTTTGTGGGATAAAATTTTAATTTGGAGCGACTTTGCCAGTTGGCTGCCCGAGCCTTTGAGCGCAAGCCTCTTATTCATGTAAAGTACGGTATGAGTGTCCTCGTTATATAGTCGGAGAGCATCCAGAGGCAAGCTCATCCTTATCTCCTCTGTCCCGTCTTTCTCTTTGCTTACAAGCGTCAAGAGTGAGCCGATGAACTTGATGGTAGAGCCGTCTGCATGTTTTATGGCAATATCGAGTGTGGTTGACGCCATTGCTCTCAGAGCGTTCCATAACCATACGCGACTTTCCGATCCATCTATGCGTCGGATGCTCGTTAAAAAATCCTTGATATTGATTGCCACCGTGTCATTTGGTTTTAGCCCACGAAAGTAGTGCATCACCTGTAAATATACGTCGCGATCAGCCTCGGTCAGCGATTTACCGGCTATTACGGTTATTTCATAGTTAGACGGGGCCGGGACCTTATATGATTTGTATTCCTCCCGGTTCCCCCTTTCTGTTACAGAAAAAACCGCTGACCTTGCGATTGCATTTGTGATCGTCCTTTTGTCTTCATCCCAGAAGGGCATCCTTTCCTCGAAAAGATCGGGACGGGTTTCCTTGAGATTGGCGGCAATCTCCTCAATTTTTTTTGGCAGATGATTATTTTTGCTTGGATCGACTACTGACTCGTCCAAAACTTCAACTCCCTTCGATTTTGCGTGCCATTATATTTGAAGCGGCGAATCTTATCAATAAACCGTATTTCATACTAATAGATAATAACTATAGAAATTATGTAAAGAATACAAGTATAGATAATAGCTTAACATATAAATAATAGATAATATTAATAGATACTAATAAAAAATAATAGCTAATAAATATAATAATAGATATTATCTATAAAAATAATCTATAAATAGAAACTATTAATGGTTTCTAGAGATAATAGCAATAGATAATACTAATTATTGACAACTAAAGAGAATAATATAAGATAATAACAGGAGGTGTTGTTCGTGTTGATTGTCATCTCAAATAACAAAGGCGGCCAGGGAAAGACTTTTCTGGCGACACTTCTTACACTCTTCCTCGCGTCAAACCCGGATAATGAAGATCGGATCACCTGTTGCGATCTGGACCGTTCACAGAGGAACTTTTCCGATAGCGTCAGCAAGTTAAAATTACCGATTATTCATAATTTACCCGACAAAAAGGAATACAATCGCCGTTTCTGGATTGTTGACACTCCCCCAAACATTCGTGAAGTCACAGATGTGGTCCGGCAGGCAATTATTGACGCTGATTTGCTGGTCGTTCCTGTAATTTTAAGCAAATATTCCGTACAGGGAGTCAATCGCGTCGCTGAAACACGAGGCGCGAAAGATTTGCGCATTATCCTTAATGACTGGAACGGTACGTTGATTGAGAAAAAAGCTGAGGAATATTTGCATAATGAAGGATTTGACATTATAGGAAAACTCAGCCGGAACCGCAGGGTCTCGCGGAATATCGAATCTCTTGACCGCTGGGACGCCGGATTGCAGCGTGCGCAAGCACAAAAAATAATTTCGGTCTTAGCCGGCATTTTTAAATCATAGTTATAGGTAATATCTTAAGGTAATATCTGAAGATATTCATTATATTTATTAGTTATAGTTACCAGGCAAAGGAGTGAGTGATATTGGCGGCAGAAATTGATTTCAAGGGACCGAGCTTTAAGGATTTTGACATTGTTGATGATGAGATGGAAGAAAAAAAATCTGATCCAATTGATAACAGGAGTGAACGTTCACCAGAAAAACTGCACGCCCGCAATCGTCAGGCCATCCAGGATCATCTCAACAAAGCGCTGGGTGGTAACGAAAGCGCCATTATCAGGCTGAGTGATGTTGCAGTGACCCTTGGCATAAATATGAATACGCTGTACCGCCATCTTAAAGTGTTGCGAGAGGAGGAATTTGAGTTAAAAAAAGTGTTCAACGGCACCAGGATTAAAAGGAGAGAATGAAACAATATTCAGAAGGCGCATTTTCATGAGTATTCAGTCGTGGGGTTTCCGGAGAAAATACTGAACATCTCCGCAAAGATCGGATTCAATGAGGATGAACGGAAAACCCAAGGACCGGCAATATCGCCCTCTTCGAGCGTATAGGGCGTTCGTTTGTCATTTCCTCGAATCAAAACATCATAAATCCCTTCAACAGAGTTGCATCGCGTCGCACCGCGCATTAGATAGCATGTATTTGTAGATCCGCCAGGAGTCGTTAGCCACGAGGAACAAATAATATTCCTTTGGAAACTAAAATTTTTACAGATATTTAACATTTCTGATATTTTTCCTTAACCAAACCTTGCTATGCTTCAGCAAGAGATCAACAGAGGCTGCATATACCGACAAAATAATCAGGAGGCGTCAATGAGAGAAAACATTAAGACGATAGGGTTAGTCGCGCACGATGCGCGCAAAGGGGATATTATGGACTGGGTCCGCTTCAACGCTGAGATACTCTCCCGCCATAATATGATTTGTACCGGCACGACCGGCAAGTTGATTGAAGACATGTTCTCTCAGGAATATCCGGATCTCAAACCATGTATAACAAGGCTGAAATCCGGCCCATTGGGCGGAGATCAACAGATGGGGGCGTTAATTGCGGACGGCGAGCTGGATGTGCTGGTCTTTCTCACCGATCCGATGACAACGCAGCCCCATGACGTGGACGTCAAAGCGCTGCTGAGGCTTTGCACGGTTTACAACATCGTAATTGCGCTCAATAAAGCGTCCGCGGACTTTATAATAAGTTCCCCGCTCTTCGACCAACCCTACATGCCGAAAATTCACGATTATTCGGAATATCTCGATCGTGAAAAAGTTGTTTAATCAAATATTGTCTCCCAAAGTATCACTCCATTCTGCTAAATCTGCAACAAAATTTACGGAGGTGTTCAGTATTATGTGGCACAACAAGATATTACAAGCGGCGGGTATGTTTCTGATATGCGCTACGGTTGCTTCAGCGGCTGACGGAGAACTGGTCGTTCTTCCAATCAACAGGGCCAAGTTCCTGGCGGGACAGAAGTTCGACATGGAAGTAGAACTTCGTGGGGCAAAAGCGGACGAGATCAAGGTGTCGATCGGGGGGCGCGATGTCAGTGAGTTTTTTGGCGTAACTCCGGTGATACAGTCCGACGCGAATCTGAGCAGCTACAGGCTGAACGGCGTCGCATTGACCAAACCAGGCGCGGTTAAGGTGGACGTCGAAGCGAAGGCGGGCGGAAACACGCTCAGGACGAGCGTCGATTATATCGTTGCGGCGCCGGGAAGTAAACAAGCGAACAACGTCATCCTCTTCATAGGCGACGGGATGGGCCTTGCGAGCCGACAGATAGCGCGCATTCTCTCAAAGGGGATAACGCAGGGCAAATATGACGGACTGCTCGACATGGAACTTCTGAACGACGGCATGGCGCTCATAAGCACGTCAGGCTATGACTCGCTCGTCACCGATTCAGCCAACGCCGCGTCCGCCTACGCGACGGGCCATAAGTCAGTTGTCAACGCTATGGGGGTCTATGAAAATTCCAGCAAAGACCCCATGGCTCACCCTAAGGTCGAAAATATCGTCGAACTTGTGAAGCGCGCTCGCGGCATGTCGGTCGGTCTCGTGACCACGTCCAACATAACTGACGCCACTCCGGCGGCGATGGTGGCCCACACGCGCCGCCGCGCCGAGCAGAATTTCATAGCCGGAGAGATGCTGAAGGCAGATATAGTGCTGGGCGGAGGTTCGCGGCAATTCCTGCCGGCGAGCACACCGGGTTCGCAGCGCAAGGATGAACGCAACCTGATAGATGAATTCAAGGCGGCCGGCTATACCTTCGCAAAGGACAGGAGCGAACTTGTCTCAGCGAATGGAGACAAGATTCTGGGACTCTTCAACCTGGACAATATGGACGTCTACCTCGATCGCGAGGTATTAAAAGACCCTGACGTCCTGAGAGGTTTCACGAATCAGCCCACGCTGGTGGAGATGACGCAGAAGGCGATCGACGTGCTCAGCAGGAATAAAAACGGCTTCTTTTTGATGGTGGAGGGCGCTTGCATTGATAAGCAGCTTCATGCCATGGATTGGGAGCGCTCAGCCTACGACACCATCGAATTTGATAAAGCCGTTGCCGTCGCCAGAAAATTCGCCGAGACCGACGGCTCCACCCTCATAATTGCGACAGCCGATCACTCTCACGGGATCAGTATCACCGGCACCTACCATGAGCGCGACGGCAAGACAGGCCGCGAGGCCGTCCGGACGTATGCGAACGCCATTTATCCGACGTTCAGGGACGCGGACGGCGACGGATACCCAGACGCCCCGGCGCCTGACGTCACGCTCGCGGTTCAGTATGCCAATCACCCGGATTACTACGAGGATTTCAAGGCCCACGATAAGCCGGTATCGCCCGCTATCATGTCAGGCGACATAGCTATAGCCAATACCAAGCGGGCACAGGACGGGATTTTTTATCCGGGTAACATTCCGTCGAACGAGTCGTCTGAAGTACATGCGGCCGACGATGTTCCCCTGTCGGCCGCAGGGCCCGGCGCGGACTACTTCATGGGAGTCATGGATAACACCGAGGTTTTCTTCGGCATAGTCAGGGCTCTTGGAATAGACGCGACGAAGAAATGA
>JAISRE010000097.1 GCA_031273805.1 Synergistaceae bacterium
GAACGATCGGAGCTCCTGTCTTCGACGCAATGAGAGCGGTTCCCCCCTCGAGAGGAAGCAAGTTTCCGTCAGGCGATCTCATGCCCTCCGGAAATATGAGCACGTTGTATCCGCTTTCTATGAAGCCAATTACGTCGCGCAACAGGCTGGCAGCGCTGTTTTTGTTCTCCTGACTCACCGGCACCGCGCCAAGCGCTCTGATGAGCAGCGAGAAAACCGGCACTTTAAACAGAGCATCCCACGCTATAAATCTGAGCGGCTTTGGAAATATCATGCCTATGGCCGGAGGATCGAGGTAGCTCTCATGATTTGCGGCAAGTATCACAGGACCGGATTCAAGGGAGTCGAGAAATTTTTTCAGCTCGGGCATCCCCTTTACTGAAACCCTGTGATATATTGTAAAATAAATCCTGAAAAAAATTTGCGCAAGCCTATAAAACACTCTAAAGCCCCCCGTATGTCCGCCGATAAGACACATCTATTCTACTATAGTCCTCCGACAATGTGAGTAGGTCGAGTCTACACGAAATGAGACGTTTATGTTATTCTATTTCAGTTCAATTCAAAATACTACTGATGATTCAACAAATCTAAGGAGGTACATAATTATGAAACAACTGCGAACACTAACCGAGCTGCTCAACCACGCGCGCGAGGTCGGGCCGATGACAATCAGCGTTGCCTGCGCCGATGACGCCGAGGTTCTTGAGGCGGTCGAGGAGGCCAGGAAAGAGGGAGTCGCCACCGCGCACCTGGTCGGGGATGCGGATAAGATAGGGAAACTCGCGGGCCCCCTCAACATCGACCTCAAGAACTACGATATTATCGACGAGAAGGGCGGAGAGGCGGAGGCCAGCCTGAAGGCAGTGGAGGTGGTATCATCAGGCAAGGCTCAGATACTCATGAAGGGCATGGTCAAGACAGCCAACTTCCTCCGCGCGGTCCTGAACAAAGAAAAGGGGCTGCGCTCCGGCGCGATGCTGTCACACGTATATATACACGAGGTGGAGAACTACGATCGCATATTCTTCATCTCCGACCCTGCTTTCAACACATACCCGGACATCAACGGGAAGGTCAGCATCGTCGATAACGTCGTCAAGCTCGCTCACGCGTTCGGCGTGGAAACGCCCAAGGTCGCGGCGCTGGCAGCAGTCGAGGTGGTAAACCCGGATATGCCGCCGACCCTTGACGCCGCCATCCTGACCCAGATGAACCGTCGCGGGCAGATAAAGGGATGCATAATCGACGGACCGTTCGCGCTCGACAATGCGGTATCTGAGGAATCCGCCAAGCACAAGGGAATAGTGTCGGAGGTTGCCGGCCGCGCTGATATATTGCTCGTGCCTAATATAGAGAGCGGCAACATGCTCGCCAAGGCAATAGTCTACTTCGCTCGCAACAAGACCGCCGGACTCGTGCTCGGAGCCAGAGCTCCCATTGTGCTCACGAGCAGAGCGGACTCTGCCGAGACTAAGCTGCTCTCGATAGCATCCGCAGTCGCCCTGGCGGCATACCAGAAAAAATAAAAGATTATATTTTCTCCGGGGGCGCGTACAGCAATATGCGCGCTCCCCAGGGGAGAGCCGCGTTGAATATACTCGTTTTCATATCCAGAGTATCAGCTACGGAAGTAGCGCTCTACAACGGCAGGGATAGGGTGGTCAATGAGATAATCGAGCACTCTCCATCGGATTTGCACGCATTTCTGACGCCGCCTGAACAGGGGCAGTTTCGCTTCAACGCAATAGTGGATCTGCTCTCCGAACGCGACGCCAAACTCAGCAACGTCGACATTATCATCACCGAAATAACCTCACACTTTGTTCCTCCGGGGCTGTACATGGTAAACGACGAACTGCTGTCGCTGCTGTCCAAGCAGCAGATCGACGAAAACCACTGCCGCTCCGGCGTGTTTGCGGCCAATCACCTCTGTCAGTATATAAAAAGCCTGTATGATGTCGAGTGTATGCCGATAATACTCGAACCTGTCATCGATAACGAGATGAAACCGGAAGCGGCTCTGTCCGGCATAAAGGGCGTAGTCAGGGACCCCGTATATCATATGTTCTCGCATCGGACGGCGGCAACTCTTTACGCGTGGTGGGAAAAACACAAGGGAATGAACGACGTGAAGGTGGTGGTCGCTCACCTTGGGTCGGAGATAAGCGTCGGCGCCTATGACAGCGGGAGGATGGTGGACTGCAACAGCCCACTGGACGGAGAGGGACCGTTCTCTCCATCCACATCGGGGACGCTGCCCCTCGACTCGCTGATCGATATGTGTTACTCCGGAAAGTACGACATGGACGAGATGATGAACATTGTCTCCGGGAAGGGCGGTCTCTCCGCTTACATGGACGACGTCAAGCTTCACAGCGTTATGGAGTCATATCATGCCGGCAACAAAAAAACGATATTCCTGGTAAACGCGATGGCATATAAAGTGGCGCGTGAGATAGGCGCCAGGGCTGCCGCTTTGGGCGGAGCTGTGGAGGCCATAGTGTTGACAGGCCCTTGGGCGAATTTCGACGAGTTTGTGGAGGAAATATCCTGCCGTGTCCAATGGATAGCGCCGATAACGATACACGGTTATGACGACGAGCTGACAACCTTGGCGGATGCGGCGATCGAAGCTTATCGCGGTAATCTCAAAATTTTCCTGTACGGACAGGATAGGAAATAAAGAGAGTTACGCCGTCGCAGTTTCAGCGTTTTTTTAAAGAAGGGAATAGAACCACGACGCGCAATCCCTGAGCTCCTGTTTGAGATTGGCGAGAGCGGCGGCATCAGCCTCATCGCTCTTGGCCCAGACGATAAAGCCCTCCCTCGGGATGGTAGCGGCAAGCCTGAGGACTCGCACAGCCTCCGCGCTTATCTGGCCGCGAAGCGTGGAGCTCTCAGATCGTTTTTTCATCTCACTCAAACAAGCGCCGCAGACAAACCCATCCCGCGACATGGCGGTCATGTTGGAGGAGGTGATATCAATCGCCCTTCCGCAGCATTGACAGAGGTCCAATGACGGGGCAAGGCCCCAAAGATTGCCCCAGCGCCACGCAAAACGCGCGTCTATCAGCAGATGGTTCACGCCGGCGGATAGATTTTTCATGCTGCCCCATAGGAGGGAGAGCAGTGAGTCACTTTCATGCCCGGTCGGGAGCCTCGATGATAATTCGATGCACCACTTCACAGCGGTGTCGAGTGATCTTTTCGATTTTCTGACTCCCCAGAAGAACTCCCTTATGTCGACACCCTTAAGATAGATTCTCCTAGGGCTCTGATAGAGATCGAATACTCCCCATGTCATCGGTTCCGTCCCTCCGCCGAATCTGTTTGACCTTCCGGAACCCGGAGCGCTTACCCACATCGCCCCAAAACCGTTCAGAAACAATAACAGCTCCTGATTTTTGCCGGATATATCCCTTCTGCGGAGAACCATGCCGCTCGCGCGGTGGTTTCCCTGAGGTAAACGCTCAACTCCGAGCGGTATTATCCGCGGGTGTATCCTACCCGCTCCATTTCCAGCTTCGATTTTCTCCATCCGGGCTTGACCTTGACCCAGAGCTGCAAAAAAATGGGATATCCGAATCTCCGCTCCATCTCCAGCCGCGAGTCAGTGCCTATCGATTTGAGCTTGGCGCCACGCTCGCCTATAACGATCCCCTTCTGCCCGGCGCGCTCAACTATTATATTCGCCCTTATCTCCATTCTCTTGAGCTCCGGGTACTCGTCAGGACTCTTGAACTCCTCAACCACAACGGCTACGCTGTGCGGAACCTCCTGCTCGGTCAATTCGAATATCTTCTCGCGTATGATCTCCTCAGCCAGGAAACGTTCCGTGGTGTCCATAAGAACATCCTCAGGATATATAAAATCCCCCTCAGGCAGTAATCTGGACAGCTCATGCCGCAGCACATCCAGATTTATCCCCTCCTTTGCGGACAACGGGACGAGCGCGGCAGGTTTCAGTATGTCCGTTATATCCCCGAGGTATCGCCAGAAATCCTCCTTGTCGCGCAAACGGTCCACCTTGTTGACGATGAGCGCTACAGGTATGCCGAGACGCGCTATGCGGCGCGCGATCTCATCCTCCTCCGCTCCCATCCTCTTGCCGGCCTCCGTTACGAAGCAGATTGCGTCAACGCGCTCCATAGCGCTCTCCGCTTCTCGCATCATAAACTCTCCGAGCTCATGTCTGGGCTCGTGCAAACCCGGCGTATCCACTATGACCATCTGATATTCATCGGTTGAGAGAATACAGCGAACAGAGCGGCGAGTGGTCTGCGGCTTGCTTGAAACGGCCGCGACCTTTTCACGCAACAGCGCGTTTATGATCGACGACTTCCCTACATTTGGGCGCCCAACCAGAGTGATAAATCCGGAGCGGCGGGATGATGCTTCGTTTTTTTTATTTTCAGTCATATTTTATCCTCTATGCAATATCAAGTTTAAATCTCAAAGGCAGAAGAGAGTCCAATCGATATATAGCCAGCTGACCGTCCACCGAAAGCAACACGTCTATATCGGGGTTGAACTCGGACAAAAACTGCCTGCATGCGCCACAGGGCGGACAGAAGGCCGGATGGCTGGAGGCGACCGCAATTGCGAGAGGGCGTCTGCAGCCCCTCAGAACAGCGTTGGACATCGCAACTCGCTCCGCGCAAAGCGACATACCGTAGCTGGCGTTCTCAACGTTGCATCCTCCGACTACCTCCCCTTCCTCCGTAAGCAAAGCGGCGCCGACCGAAAATTTTGAATAGGGAGCGTACGCCTGCTTGCTGTACTCATGCGCGCGCTCCATCAAATTCTCGGGAGAAAATCCGAATCTATCCCAATATTCTGCAACGGCAAAAATCATTTAACGCCCTCCTCAATAAAATATCCACGGGATCGCCGATTAAATCGCTATGAATTTTTGCTGTTCTCAGCGCGCTCATCCTGAGGTGAATCCTCGCCCTCAGAGACGAGCTCTATGCGAACCTGAAGTATTCTGTGGTCGACAACCTCCACCGCGCTTATCCGCCATGGTCCGAAGTTCACAGATTCACCCTCCTCGGGAAAGTTGCCCTTCAGTGACAGCAACATGCCGGCAACTGTGTCGACGTCGTCAAACTCAAAAGCATACTCCAGAGTTTCAGACAGTTCGTCCAGATTAACGTAACCCTGCACCAGATAGACTCCCTCACCCTCTTCCAGCACATCAGGAGTCTCGTCGTCGTACTCGTCCTGAATATCGCCCACTATCTCCTCCAGCAAGTCCTCCAGGGTGACAAGGCCAGCCGTCCCCCCGTATTCGTCAACCACTATGGCCATGTGGATTTTCGACTTCTTCATAAGCTCGAAGGCCTCGTCCGTCTTTATTGTCTCCGGTATAAAAAGCGTTTTTCGCTGCACCTCGTCCACTTGGACATCCAACATCCCGCTCGCCAGAGGACCCAGAAGATCCTTGACATAGAGGACGCCGGTTATCTTGTCCAGCTCCTTCTCATAGACCGGCACCCTGGAGTGCCCGCTCTCCAGAAAAATCTCCGACGCGCGCGCCACAGTGATATCAGATGGAATAGCCATCATATCGGTTCTGGCAACCATGACCTCCGACACCCGGGTCTCCTCGAACGCTATGACGCCGCTGATCATTTTGCGCTCGTCCTCCTCTATAGCGCCTGACTCTCCGCTTGCGTTGACCATGACCTCCAGGTCCTCTCTGGTCACGAAAGACCTCAATGTATCGAGCCTGAGACCGAAAATCCTGCCAATACACCACACTGAATGCTGAACACACCACACAACCGGGCCCAGCACAAAATTGAAAAACAATAGAATTGGCAAAGAATGATAGAGGACGGACTCCTTATGGGCTATAGCTATGTTCTTCGGCAATATCTCGCAGAATATAACAACAATCGTCGTCATCACCGCGACAGCCGCAAGCGGTCCGTGCTGAGAACCGAAAAGACGAGTAAACATGATGGTCGCGACAGCACTGGCCGCTATATTGACTATGTTGTTGCCGACCAGAGTTATCGAAAGAGCCCGCTGAATATTGCCTGACAGCCACGTAAACCCGCCCTTGCGATTTGGATGAGTGTTCTCCATCACCTTCAATTTTACCTTCCCTGCTGCCGTTATAGCGGTCTCTGTCGAACTGAAAAAAAACGACAAAATCAAAAACAACAGCAGCAGGCCAATACTGCCTACCAGATCAGAACTCACTCTGTCATCAATCCTCCCTGGAGCTTTTTATTAGGGAAACGCTGATTTAATAACCTTTGGGCTGCAATGGGCGTATTCGCTCACCCTCTTCACGGTTGCCGCAAAAATGGTCCTAGGGCGTAGCTCTGCTACGTCTGCGGCCATTTTCGCGACAACCGTTTCGATGGAGAACGAATCCACTCCATTTCGCCGCAAATAACATTAAATCAGTGTTTCCTTAGGGACCAACATTCAACTGAATGTTCGTCTTTTTGTGAGAACGCCATGAATATTTTTAAGTCAGAGATCTCCAGTCGCATTTGTGCATCTCAAATCACTTCAACCCTCTTAAAATAGTTTTTCAATACTTCCTCCTGCTCCGCCCACATCTGGAGCCGACGCTCTTCGGTATCGTGATCCAAACCTATTAAATGCAAAATCCCATGAATAACAACTAACGCCATTTCAGTATTATAATCGATATTATGTTCTAACGCATTCTGACTCACCTGCTCCGGGGAGACTATAACATCCCCAAGCGGAAGATCGCTCCATCCCTCAGGAGGAGCAAAAGCCCGATCATTCTCCCACATTGGAAATGACAGCACATCCGTCGGTTCATCAATTTGACGATATTGCGCATTGAGCCCTCTTATTTCTTCCGGGGACGCCAGAGTCAGCGTAACACATACATAATCATAACGCTCCAAAATTCCTCCTGCCAGGTAATTCTCAAACTCGGAGGACAGCGATCCCAAATCCAAGGCATTGCTGCGGACTGAGTCCACTCCGCCCGACAGCTCTATCTTAAAGCGCATCAATGACCCGGCTCAGCATTCCGGAGAGATGGAACCTCGTTATCCTCCATCTCCTTCACGGCAGGAGCATTTTTATCCTCGTCCTGCTGTGTGAGAGGCTTAACCTCGCGGGTGTGGTACATGGACATCAATACGTCCACCATAGCGTTCCTGATGGCGTTCAGATCCTTAAGAGTGAAGTCCACATCGACGAACTGTCCGCTTATTATCTTGGAGTTGATGACGTCCTCGACCAATTTATCAAGCTGAGGCCTGCCTGCAAGAGGGTCCTTCAGCCCTTTCAGCGCTGCCTCCACAGAATCGGCCAACATCAACAGAGCGGTCTCCGGTCTCTGCGGTGTCGGACCGGGATAGCAGAAATCCGCTTTGTCGATATCCGCTCCGCCCTCCTCCTCGCTCGCCGCAAGCGCCTTCTTGTAAAAATACGTCATGCAGGTCTTGCCGTGATGCTCCGCAATGAAATTTTTTATCATACTTGGCAGGTGATATTCATCGGCGAGTTTGAGACCATCGGTCACGTGGCTTCGAATCATCTTTGCGGACTCGTATGGCGTTATTCTGTCGTGGATGTTATTCCCAAAAGATTGGTTCTCCACGAAATAATGCGGGCGTTTGAGCTTGCCGATATCGTGGTAATACGCGCCCGTCTTAATCAATAGACCGTTCATCCCAAGCCTGTCCGCCACTCCTTCGGCAAGGGTTCCGACAGTCACTGTGTGATGATATGTCCCGGGGGCCTCCAGTTGAAGACGCTTCATGAGCGGCTGAGACTGATGGCTCATTTCAAGCAGCCTCAGGGGAGAAATTATGTCGAAGATAGCCTCCCAGAGCGGGATGACCGCCACCACCAGGCTGCTCCAGAACGCGCAAAGGAGAAGATATGTCAGTACAAGCTCGACTGATATCGCCAACCCCAGCCCCCACCTCACAAAAAGCGACGCGCAGGTGAGAGAGAGCCCCAGGCTGAAAATATTGGCCCAGATCATTATTCTGCTGGAGGCTTCGCGCATAAAGATAAAACTTGCGCCGGCCGCTACCGCGCATAGAATAAACCCAACGGAGATCAGAGAAGTCATTCCGGGAAACGCGAGGAGATAGCCTATTATCCCGCCGCCCAACGCGATCTGGAAGGCAAATGTGGGCTGCAAAGTCAGGAATATCCACCCCGTCATGGCAAGCACCGACAGCGAATCTGTGTTCCACTTGCCAAACCAGGTCTGGACGACCCAATCTATGAGAAGCAGCAGCGTTATATACACCCATTCCTTTGTGGATGGGGGGCTCTCCTGCTTAACCCCCAGCCACGTGACCCACAGTGACCAGGCGAACGTGGAAATCATGACAAAGCTGAGGTACTTCCACGGTATATTGGCGTCCGGGTATCCATGTCCCCTGAGCAATTCGGCTATATCCGGGGTAACTACCTGCCCCTTCTGGATCAGAATACCCCCGATGCGAATCTCCCTCGAGAATGAGGGAATATGCAGGCTGACATCTTCGCGCAGACGCTCCGCCATCTCGGCATCCTCCGTGACGGTTGGCAGCAGCAAATCGTCCAACAGCTGAAAGACGACATTTTTGTTGGCCTGCGACATGTCGATGTACTTAAGATGCTCCCATATCATTGCCGTCTGCTCTGATTTGTTGATGAATCGGTCGTAATTATTCTCGGCAATATTGAGCGCCGCACTGATAACCCGAGTGCGGTCAGCGTCGGAAAGGGCCCTTATTATCGTTGCAAGCTCCGGGGACACGAAATTGAAGTTTCCGTCATTTTTCAAAGAAGATATCCTTTGGTTCACCAACTGTGTGAGCCCGTAATTCCTGACTCTCACGTTGACTATTTGATCGGCCGCCATATTGCGCATCTCGCTGGTTGCCGTCCGGTCGACAAATCGAGTGGAACTACGGGCAATATACGTCCTGGGAGAGGGGTAACCAACCATATAACTCTCCCCCATGTCGACAAAGTACCACCTTAACATAACTATCGCGCCCGCGCTCAGTACAAGCACCAACCTGAACAGGCTGAAAAAGACGACTGACGCTCCATCCGGAGTTCCGCCGGAGCGTCCCAGCATGAGCGATTGAAACAACCTACGAAACGAGTGCCTGTGAAGTTCTGCCATCACCACTATACCCGGCGTATTTTTCGTATTTTTCAAAAGCCTCGTAGGCCCTGACTATCTTCTGCACAATGTCGTGCCTCACCACATCGTAATTAGTGAGATTGCAGAACGCAATCCCTGGGATTTCTTTTAAGATATCCCCTATCATTCTGAGCCCCGACTCCTTGTTGGCGGGCAGGTCAACCTGAGTTATGTCACCCGTGACAACCGCCTTCGACCCCAAGCCAAGCCTTGTCAGAAACATCTTCATCTGCTCTCGCGTCGTATTTTGAGCCTCATCCAAAATTATAAAACTGCTATTTAGAGTGCGCCCCCTCATATACGCGAGCGGCGCTATCTCTATAATGCCTTTCTCCACATACCTGGTAAAGCGTTCAGTCGGCAGCAGATCATAAAAAGCGTCGTGCAGAGGCCTGATATAAGGATCTATCTTTTCCAGCAGATCGCCCGGCAGATAGCCTAAGCGTTCCCCAGCCTCCACTACAGGGCGGACCAGTACAATTCTGGTTATGCTGGAGGACCTGAGCGCGGCAACAGCCTTTGCCACTGCGAGATAGGTCTTCCCGGTGCCGGCCGGCCCTATCGCAAAGATCACATCATTGCTGTCGATAGCGTCAACGTACTCCTTCTGCCCCTGCGTGTACGGCCGGACCTGCTTCCCTCGGTTCGTAACACAAATGGTGTTCTCCAGCAAGGACAACAAGTCAGGCCTATGTCCGTCTGCCAGAAGGTCAAGAGCATAACGCACCTCCACTCCGGACGGTCGCGCTCCTCTTGCCGTCATATCCACAAACTGCCCAATGAGATTAGTCAGATTTGCGGCAAGATCCGGATCGTCATCGGGTATATAAATATCCGCCCCTCTCACCACAAGCCGGAGTCCCAACCGATCCTCTATGACGGAAAGGATCTCGTCCTTGACGCCCAGCATTCTCGCCAGAATCTCCTCCGACGGCAGTGTTACAGTTCGCATGGCGCTCACAGCGCCTATGCCCGCACGACCTCTTTCACCTCCGGGACTCTGCGCTGGACAACACCCTCAACCATATTGCGGATAGTCGCGGCAGCTCCCGGGCATCCGGTGCAAAGACCGGTAAGCTGAACTCGCAGGATACCGCTCGTCTCGTCAAATCCCATGAACTCAATGCCTCCGCCGTGAGACTCTATTATCGGACGCACATCTGACTCCAACACTCCAACGATTTTCTCCGCTACCTCTGACATTATAATTACCCTCCTTAAGTTTTTATTTTTCCTCTTTTGCGGTCCGCCACATAACCTCGAGTTCGTCAAGAGATAAATCTTCCATCTCGACCCCATGCGCCGCTGCCTGGGACTCCATATCTCTGAATCTATTCGCAAACTTTGTGTTAGCGCTCTGAAGCGCGCTCTCCGGATCGATATCCAGATGTCTCGCCATATTCGTCAATGCGAAAAGCAGGTCGCCAAACTCCTCCTTCATCGCGCTGATATCGCGCCGCTCAACTTCTGTCCTGAACTCGGCCAGCTCCTCCAGCACCTTGTCTTTCACAGAGGCTATATCGCCTCTCTCCCAGTCAAATCCTTTTTTTGAGGCCCGCTCGCTTATTCTAAGAGCTCGCAACAGTGACGGCAATCCTCTGGGGATACCGGCCATTGCAGAGCTGTCCACGTCCCGGCTTTTTCTCTCTCCGGCTTTTATCAGCTCCCAGTTTCTGCTCACATCGACCGCATCTTTCACCATCACATCGCCAAAGACGTGCGGATGCCTCGTTATCAGCTTCCCGCATATCGCGCGGCAGACGTCTCCGATGTCGAACAAACCCAGTTCGCTCGCTATCTGAGCCACAAATACAACCTGCAGAAGAACATCCCCGCACTCCTCGCAAATATCCCTGGCCTCTCCGCCATCAATTGCCTCCACCAGCTCATGCGACTCCTCGAGAATATACCGCCTGAGGCTGTCCAGCGTCTGCTCCGCATCCCACGGACATCCGCCCGGCATACGAAGCCGCCTCATTATTTCGAGCAGGCTCTGGAAATCGCCTGATTCAAATTTGTCCAAACCGATTTCTCCCCTCAGGCTCATATTAGCATTGTAGCAGATATTTTTAGGTTTTTTCGATGTCTTGCAATTTTTTGCTTGTTTTACGCAGTTTGCTCAAGTACAGGATAAATTTGCCCAGAGATTCCATCCCGCCCGGCCCTATGAAACCATCAGATCTCCTGAACCACCCCTGTGGCGCCGACTCTCCTGCCAGAGGACCGCAGGGATCGCACTGCACTGCAGTCTCGTCAGAACCGCAGATGACCTTGAGTATGCCGAAGTCAGGACCAGTTATTTTTATCCTGGACACGTCGAATAAGAACTTCAGAGGACGCGGCATAGGGCCGAAGCGATCTGTCGTCTCATCCTGGAGGGCGTCAAGCGCGCTGCTCTCCCGCGTCCACAACAACTTTCTGTAAAGCGCTACGCGCAAACTCTCGTATGGCAGATAGTCACACGGTATGGCTACGGGAATTTCAACCTCTACCTGAGTCCTCTCACGCATGTCTCCCTTGACCCTGCGAATGGCCTCCTCCAGCAGATCACAGTAACGCTGAAACCCGACTCTTCCAAGGTTGCCGTGCTGAGCCACACCGACAAGCTCTCCGCCGCCCCTTATCTCCAGATCCTTCTTGGCAAGCTCATATCCCGCTCCGAATTCACCAAGCGAGGCGATAGCGTCCAGCCGCTCCACGGCCTCCTTTGTCAGAAACACATCGGCTGGATGGAGAAACAGCGCAAAAGCCTGCTCGTCACGCCGCCCGACTCTGCCCCTGAGCTGGTGCATCTGAGCGAGTCCCAGATCCTGCGAGTCGCTGACTATCAGTGTGTTAGCGCGAGGTATGTCCAGTCCGCTTTCGACTATCGTAGTGCAGACGAGAATATCTATCTCCCCTCCGGCGAACCTGTCCATTGTGTTTTTCAAATCCTTCTCGGGCATCTGTCCGTGCGCCACAGCAACTCTCAGCTTGGGAAAGAGGCGATGTACCATCATGGCCTCACGGTCGATGCTGTGCACCCTGTTATGAACATAGAATACCTGCCCGCCCCGCATATGCTCCCTAAGCACCGCGTTCTTCACCAGCGTTTCGGACCATACGCCAACAGCGGTTATGACCGGCAGTCGTTTTCTCGGCGGGGTTTCGAGGAGTGAGAGGTCGCGCAGACCCGAGAGGGACATGTGGAGCGATCGCGGTATCGGGGTGGCGGAGAGCATAAGCACATCCACTGCGGGGTATGAGCTTTTAAGGCGCTCCTTTTGCATAACGCCGAACCTGTGCTCCTCGTCTATTATTACAAGCCCAAGGGTTTTAAATGTTATGTCGGAGCTGAGCATTCTGTGAGTCCCCAGGAGGATGTCAACCTTGCCGGATGCCGTATCCTCCAAAATTTTCCTCTGCTTGGAGGGAGCTATAAAGCGCGACACGACCTCCACGCGAACTCCAAATTGGTCGAAACGGGCGCTCCACGTCTCAAAGTGCTGCTGCGCCAGAAGTGTCGTGGGCGCCATCAACGCCGCCTGACGCCCTTCGAAGACACACTTCGCGGCGGCCCTCATGGCAACCTCGGTTTTACCGAAGCCCACATCCCCTATAAGCAGTCTGTCCATCGGAAAAGGGCGCTTCATGTCTCCTTTCACGTCCTCAATGGCCTTGAGCTGATCACCCGTCTCACGATATGGGAATGTTCTCTCGAATTCAGCCTCTTGCTCCTGGTCGCCTGCAAACTGGTGACCAGGGGTTATTTCACGCTTTGCGTAGACATTAATGAGATATTGAGCCGCGATCTCAGCCTGCTCCTTGGCCCGTGTCGTCATTTTCTTCCAATGCCCGCCCCGCAGGTTATCCGCAACCGGTTCCGTTCCGGGATATGTCCTGTAGGGAGATATCTTGTGAAAGTGCATCACCGGAATCTTGAGCCTGCGCTCCTCCGCGTACTCGAGAACCAAATATTCCTGAACTCCGAGCGGACTCTCCATCTGCTCGGAACCGATGAATCTGGCGACACCGTAATCCTCGTGCACGATCCACTGCCCCGGGAGCAGGCGATCACCCCAGTCAAGAGGAGCGGCTCTTCCCACAGGCGAGCCCGACAGTGAGAGCCCGGACAGCTCCAGGTCTCCGATCATCATGACGCCGGCGCCGTGGTCAATGAAACCCTCCGATACGCTTCCATTCACCGCAGTGTACCCTCTCTCGGCGCCCCACGACCTGAAGTGCTCGGTCTGGGATATGAGAAAAATCGAAATGTTTTTGGAGGAGATATCGTCACAGTACGCCTCGAGGTCCCTGCGTCTGCCTCTGAAATTCGGCAGACCCATGATCGCCGTCCTGTACTCAGCGCGCGCTATCCCGGCGGAGATCCTGAGCCTCGGATACAGGGCCAGCATTTTCTCGACATCTTGCCACTCCATGCGCTCGTCCTGCCTCAACTCCAAATCCACTCCGGCCCGGAGCCATGAATAGTTCTCCGCTGAGTTCTCTAGTTCTGCCGGCTCTACGAAAAGCACATGCATATCATCGGGGAAAAATTTGTCGAGCGTCACCAGATGCCGCGAGGATAGCGCCCTTATTTCGCAGTGGACGAAGTTTCTTATGCTGCGCTGTGTATCGGTGGCAAAATATCTCATGCTTTCTATGTCGTCATCGAAGAACTCCACCCTTATAGGGTAAGCATTCCTTGGATCGAAGAAATCCACTATGCCCCCGCGATATGTAAACTGGCCGGGCGACCATACGATGTCCACTCTCTCGTAGCCATGCCCCGCCAACCAATCTATCAGGCGTCCCCTCCCAATCTCATTTCCCTGCCCGAGGGCCATGATATCCCCGCCGATTGAAAAAGGCCCCATCAAAGCCCCCGGAGTCGCAAGCATAATGCCGCCCCTCTCGGACCATTGGCGCATTGCTTCTCCCCTTCCGGCCTTCTGCGCCTCGAACATGAGCGGATCGTCCTCATATGACGCGATCGAGATCTCCTCAAGGATCGAGATATCAGGCAGGTCGGCAATGTCTCGAATGGAGTCCGCGTCAGATTGAAAATCGCGCGCGAACCTGGAGTTCGGCAATATAACGAGCAGGGGACGTCCGAGTCTGCGGCATATCCACGGCCTGGCGGCCCCTGCTGCCGGAAGGTGAATAAGGCTGTTTCTGCGCCACGCGTCCGGAGCCAGATGCTCCAGCCCGCTCAGAGTTTCTCTGCCGCCATTTGCCCCGAGGTCACTTTTCACCGATCTCTACCGTAAAGCCCTCAGCGGCAGAGCCGTCAAGCCATCTGGTAAGCGAGCTCCAGGCGAGCTCTTCAACATCACGCCATCGCTCTCTCTGTTCCCTGGAAAATTTGCCCAAGACCCAATCCCTCATTTCGACTTTAGGCGCCGGGGCTCCGACTCCGATTCGCAGCCGGGATACATCGAGCGTACCCAAAACCCCAAGGATGGAGATCATGCCATTATGGCCTCCGGCGGACCCGTTAGAGCGATACCTCACCCTGCCGAACGGCAGAGCGACATCGTCAAAAACCACAAGAACGTCAGATGGTTCGATATCATAATACCGAACTGCCTCTATAACGGATTTGCCGCTCAGATTCATGTAGGTGAAGGGTTTTAGGAGGAGGACGCGCTGTCCTTCAAGGAGCGTTGCAGACCACAAAGCCCCACCAAATTTTAAGTGGGGCTCCCCCAGTCCGATTTTATTCTTGTAAGAATCTATGATCAACCAGCCGGCGTTATGCCTGCTCCACACATATTCGGGACCGGGATTTCCCAGCCCCACAACCAGTTTCAAGACTATTCCTCTATTCTTCGTCGTCCTTGCGTTTGCCCTTGCCCACTACTTCGACCTCTTTATTTTCATCTGCGATCTCATTTTCAGGCGTCTCTGCGAGAGACTTCGGGCGCGTTACCATAACCACGATAGAGTCATCCGGCGTTATAAACTCCGCGCTCTCCGGCAGCTGCAGGTCGCGGACGAATACTTCGCTGCCCATTGCCATCTTTGCGGTGTCAATAACGATCTCTGATGGAATTTCGCGCGGCAGCACGAGGATTTCGACCTCGCGCATCGGCTGCTCCAGCAATCCGCCCAGCTTAACGCCTGCGGAAATATCCTTGTTGATCACCCTGACAGGAACCGCCACCTTTACCTTATGACCCTTCACGAGCTGGTAAATATCCGCGTGAAGTATCTTCTGAGTGACCACATGTCTGTGCACGTCGCGCAAAAGAGCCATCTCCACACGACCATCCGGCATCTCCAGGTCAATCATGTTCGTCTCCCAATTTGCGGAGTTTGCGACATGCGAGAGCTCCTTAGCATCTACAGAGCCCACCACGCTCTCGCTGTACTCCGGACCATAGAACACCACCGGAACCATACCACTCGCACGCAACTTCCGGCACGTACCCTTGCCGGTAGTTTCGCGCTTTGCGAACTTTACCCTCATTGCCATGTATTTTTCCTCCTTAAAAAATATTCCATAGTATTTGTTTGTTAAATCTCTTTTCGCCGCGGCTTAGGTTGGAAGAGTATGCTGATAGAGTGATCGAGATGTATCCTGCGAATAGCCTCCGCGAACAGCGGAGCTATCGTCAGAGTGGTTATCTTGTTTATGCGTTTTTCGGGAGACAATGGGATGGTATCGGTCAGCACAATCTCCTCCAGAACCGATTTGTCAATACGCTCTATCGCAACCCCTGAAAGGACTCCATGAACCGCGCAGGCGTATACCTTGTTCGCGCCATGCCCCACCAGAGCATTCGCCGCATTGACGATGCTGCCGGCGGTGTCTATTATGTCATCGACAAGTATCGCTATCTTCCCGCCTACCTCGCCTATCACCTCGTTTACCTCGCTGTGGTTGGCTATGTCATGAGATCTGCGCTTGTCAACTATGGCAAGCTCCGCGTTTATCTGCTCCGCAAAGCGCCTTGCGCGAACAACGCCGCCGATATCCGGGGACACCACCACAACTTCGCCATCCAGCAGATGAGACTTCAATATCCTCTTAAAATGCGACGCAAGAAGAGGTATGCCTGTGAGGTGATCGAGAGGTATGTCGAAAAAACCCTGTATCTGTCCCGCGTGCAGATCAGCAGTCACGATTCTGTCGGCGCCGGCCTGCTGAAGCAGGTTGGCGACGAGCTTAGCGGTTATCGGCTCTCTGGAGCGCGCCTTGCGATCCTGACGTGCGTAACCGAAATACGGCAGCACCACGTTCACCCTGTACGAGGACGCTCGCTTGAGCGCGTCAATGAGTATCAGAAGCTCCATGAGATTCTCGTTTACAGGCTGACACGTCGGCTGAATTATAAACACATCCGTTCCACGGACGCTCTCCTGCAGTGCAAGCCCTATCTCCCCATCGGAGAAACGAAACACGTTCCTCTCCGCCATCTGAATTCCGAGAGCGCCGCATATGGCTTTGGAGAAATCCTCGTGAGCGGTTCCCGAAAAAATCTTCATGTCTCTGGAGGCCGATTCCATTGTCAATCCTCCTTAGGTCCGTCTGTCCGGCAGTTGGTTATGCTCCTGCGCTGACTCCAGTTGTCAATATTGGTCTGACGCTGACGGGCTATTGCCATCGAGTCGTCCGGGATGTCCTTGGTTATCACGGAACCAGCGGCGGTAGAGGCTCTATTCCCGATGGAGACTGGAGCGACAAACATTGTGTCGCTTCCCACAAAACAGTCCTCTCCTATTGCCGTCCTGCTCTTTCTTATTCCGTCGTAGTTGCACGTAATTGTGCCGGCCCCAATATTTGTCCGTTTGCCTATGGACGCGTCGCCCACGTAGGATAGATGAGGCGCCTTGACGCTGTCGCCTATAACACTGTTTTTGACCTCGACGAAACGCCCGACACGCACGTCCGCTCCAAGCCTGACGTCGTCACGCAGGCACGCGAAAGGGCCGATCTCCGCGCGTTCCCCGATATCGGAGTCGGAAATTACAGACGGGCCGATTATCCTGGAATGGGACCCCAACCTCACGTTGCGCAGCGTTGAGTACGCGCCTACACGGGACTCGTTCGCCAGATACGATTTACCCCATATCTGCACCCCGGGCTCCATAAATACATCCCTATCCAGCTCAACTCGGGGACCTATCCAAGTCGAGGCGGGGTCCATACACTTCAGACCGTTCAACATATGTCCCCTGACTATCCTTTTGTTCAGCACCTTCGCAGTAACGGCAAGATCATTCGGAGTGTTCACACCCAGGAGTTCATACTTATCGTCGCAGATTATGACGCAAACATCTCCCTCCGTCTCGCCTATCAGCTGTACGGCGTCCGTAATATAATACTCGTGTTCGTCGTTGTTAATCTCGTTTATCACCACGGAGAGGGCCTTGGTGTCAAACAGATATACGCCCGCGTTAATCTCCTGTATGAGACGCTCCTCATCCTGAGCCTCATCCTCCTCCACAATGCGCACTCCGCCGTCAGCGAGCCGTTCGACCCTGCCGTATCCCGAAGGATCGTCCGCTATAAAACTCATCAAAGTACATCTCGGCGCCACGCCAAGGTGTTTGGCGACCATACCCTCCAGCGTCTCCGAACGAACAAGCGGCACATCCCCTGAAAGGACCAAGACATTGTCAAAGCGCTCCCACCAATTTTCCGCAACCTTAACAGCATGTCCGGCGCCAAGCTGTTCATGCTGCCAGATCACCTCCACCCCGGGCCACTCCTCTTTTATATAGGACTCGACTTGTTCCCCATGATATCCGACCAGAACCGCTATATTCTGTAAACCAGCAAATTTCACCGCGTTGAGGGTATAGTAAATAACAGGTTCCTCCAGCAGTGACTGCAACACTTTCGGCCTATCGCTGTGCATCCTGGTTCCTTTGCCTGCAGCCAAAACCAGCACGCCTAAAGATTGCGGAATTTCACTCATTGGCACATAACACTCCCTTCGAGCGCTTCGCAATTCATAAAAACAAAGATATAGAACAAAACAATAAAGAGGAAGCCAGTCGACTTCCCCATCCTAAGTTTCTCTGGCTGGGGTGGATGGATTCGAACCATCGATGGCGGATCCAAAGTCCGCTGCCTTGCCGCTTGGCTACACCCCAAGGGCACGGGACATTATAGCGGTTTTAAGGAAATATGCCAAGACTTTTTTATCAGCCCAAATTAGGAAGTGTTATTTCGCCGGCAAAGTTCGTGTTAAAGATATCCGTGATTTCAGACATGTCACTCGTCATCCCCAACGCCCACATGAGCTTTGTCACCGCAGCCTCAGCGGTCATATCCCCTGCGGAAATCACCCCCATACTCCGCATGAGCCGGCCGACCTCATATATCGATAGATCCGCCCTGCCTCTGGGACACTGGCTGCGCACAACGACAGGGACTCCTGCGTCCATCAGACTTTTGAGCCCGATGGTTATATCACGTCCGATATTGTGCGCCCCCCCTGCTCCGAACGCCTCTATCACAACCCCACGATACCCCATATCAGGCAGCATGCTCAAGAGTTCGGGCTTAGTACCCGGTATAAGTTTGAGCAGAAGTACGTCACCGCACATTTTATTCTCCAGCGTGAGCGGATGCGCGCACGCTGCGGGCGCCGATGTTGAGCGAACATTTATATCCAGCCCCGATGCACTGACCGCAGCCATAATCGGCGCGTTTGGACTCTCAAAGGCATCCATGCCCATCGTGCTGGTTTTAACGGCGCGGAGGCCGTTGATTATCTTGTGATCAAAGGCCACAGTCACACCAACGATGTCATTCAACACCGCCGAGGTTGCAGTGCAAAGATTGGCTGGCGCGTCGCTCAATGGATCACAATACGGCATCTGAGAGCCTGTCAGAACCACGCTTTTTTGAAGGTTTCGAAGCATAAAGGCCAGCGCGGAGGCCGTGTAGGCCATGGTGTCTGTCCCATGAGTTATTACGACGCCATCCCATCTGAGGAGAGCGTCATATACCGCAATAGAGATCTCGCGCCAGTGCTCCGGCTGGATGTTCGAGCTGTCGAGGCGCATAAGTTCCTTTAATGAGATATCGTGCCCCGGAAAGCGAGTGCGCACGATATCAAGCAAACTCCCAACCTCACCTGAGGGCGTCAGACCATTTTTCCCGCTCTTCGATATGATCGTGCCTCCGGTGGAGATTATGAGGATCTTTTTCGCCATACCTCGCCAAGACCGCTCTCAACGGCTGAGGGGAACCCTGCCGTAAACAGTCCTGCCCTCGTTTATGACAGCAGCCCCTATGCCGGCCAGAAAAACGCCTGAGACTATGTTTCCTATTGACAAACGGGAGAGGAGAAGAGCTGCTATGACGATCATAATAACCGCGCCGGCAAGAACAATCCGCCACCCCGCAACGCCGGACCTCTTAAGAGCATAGGTCATATAAAGACGAATGCATCCGGTAAACATAACCCAGACGCCAAGGATAATGTCAAATTTAAAGATATGTGATAAAGACAACACTCCAAATATAATGTCCACAACTCCGACAGGCAAAAGCCAAACCGGCCTCATCGGGTTATTCCTCATGGAAAAGTGCGGAACGAGGCTGTTTGCCCCCGACAACAAAAGGCTTACCCCTAACAAAACCAAAGGGGATATAAATTCTATCAATGAATCGACTATCACCAAAACTCCCGCTAACGCAAAAATCGCTCCCGTGGTATAGAGCGTCCATCTTGCAATTCTATTAGAGTCGTAATCACTCATACCGCCAACTCACCCCCTGCAGATTCAAATCATCCGATAAGATCACTGGTTCTCATTGCGCGCTGCGGCTCTTTCGATGATCATTCTGATCAAAATGTTATCTCTCCACACCGCAGACGTGGTTGGGAGAACTGTGCTGTTGATCACCACCGCCGTCACTATTATGAAAACAACGATTAACAGAGCCAACAGCGACTGATACGCCTTGTTCTGCTTAACATAGAGAGAATTGCGCCGCCTGGAGCTCCGACTGGTCCCCAGCATATAATCATCACCACACCTTCTCTATTGATATTCGCTGTCGTAAAACAACTCAAAGGGAAAAAATTATCATTTCTTATTAAAATATTATCAAAGAACTCCCCCGCATCAAACGCAGGATGTACGATTTTTATCTGCGTATGATGCCTCACGGCAGCAGCAGGAAGAAAACGTCATCTTAGGCGGTCTCACCAAGCGTTATAGTGGATCCTGGACTGGTCAAATCTGTCCGACGGAACGGGTTCTTCGGTTGCTGGGCCAAAAGCCAAAACTGCAAATGGAAAGAGATTCTCCGGGATATTGAGCAGATCTACAAAAATTTTCTCGATATCCTCATTCGGATGCACGCCGCACCAACAACTGCCAAGCCCGCACTCCGCAGCCGCAATCAACATGTTCTCGACAGATGCGGCAAGATCCTGCGGGTAAAAGGGGTTTGTCTTGGCTATCTCCCTTATCACGCAGGGAACGATCGCAAATGACGCGCTCCTCATCATCTTCGCGTAAGGATGAGATTCAGCTATTTTGTCGAGCAACTCCCTCTTGTCTATCACCACAAACGACCACGGCTGCTTATTGTGCGCGGACGGCGCAGCCATCGCCGCGTGAAGTATATGGTCCGTCTGTTCCTGGGTAACAGGCGCGTCGCCGTACTTCCTCACACTGTGTCTTTTATATATCAGGCTCTTTGAGTATTTGCCACTCAACATAGTGATTCACCTCCGAGTAAATATTAGTTTTACGTATTAAGTTTGCATCGTTTATGCCAAAATGTCAAATAAATAAATTGTTTATCGCGCATGTAAATGCAATCAGGAGCAACGCGAATTTGTCATCAGCATTTGTTGTGTTATCATTATTTTTAAGGAATCGCTATATTTACGTACACTCTTGAATCTGTTGCGCCTTTGACACACATTTGCTTTTGATGTATAAAATTATAAATTATTTTTTGAGGGGTGAACATGTGCTTATGCAGATTAACATCGAAAAAACAACGCAACCCAAAAAAAGACCCACTGAAAAAGAACTTGCCAACATAGCTTTCGGGACGACGTTCACGGACCACATGCTGTTGATCGATTATAAAGAAGGACATGGCTGGAATAACGCCAGGATCGTGCCGTATGGGCCGCTGCCGCTGTATCCGGCCACGACGTGCCTTCATTACGGCCAGCTGATATTCGAGGGATTGAAGGCTTATAAGACGCGGGACGGCGGAATTGTCATGTTCCGCCCGGATCAGAACATGGCCCGTATGAACAACAGCGGTGAGCGCATGTGCATCCCTCGCATAGACGTGCTGGAGGCGGTGGAGGCTATCGCCAAGTTGGTCGAGGTAGAGGAGGAGTGGGTTCCCTCACTGCCGGCCACATCCTTATATATCCGCCCGTTCATCATTTCCACTGACACATTTTTGGGCGTACATCCATCCAGCTCATATCTGTTCATCGTAATCCTATGTCCGGTTGGCGCGTACTACAAGGAGGGGTTGGCGCCTGTAAGGATATATGTGGAGAACGAATATGCGCGGACGGTCAAGGGAGGCACCGGCTTCGCCAAGTGCGCCGGCAACTACGCGGCATCGCTCAAATCTCAGGTCGAGGCGGAGAATGAGGGATACGCCCAGGTTCTGTGGCTTGACGGAGCCGAACGCAGATATATCGAGGAAGTGGGCTCGATGAACGTGTTTTTTGTCATCGACGGGAAAGTGGTGACTCCTGAACTGAACGGCAGCATACTCCCGGGAATTACCCGAAAGTCAGTCATCGAAGTCGTCAAAAGCTGGAACATGCCGGTGACCGAGAGACGAATTACAATAGATGAACTGGCTCAGGCATATAAGGATGGAAAAGTCTCCGAGGCATTCGGCTCAGGAACAGCAGCCGTCATCTCGCCCATTGGCGAGCTGAAATGGCAAGACACGGTCATGAGATTTAACGGCGGGAAAATAGGCGAGGTCTCGCAGAGGCTGTATGACGAAATCACTGGAATACAAACCTGCACGCGAGAGGACAAGTTCGGTTGGGTATACAAAATAAAGTAACCTCTGGTTAAATAACCTCCACGCTCGTGTCAACTGCCGGTCTCTGCGTGACTGAGTTTCTACGCAGTGACCGGCATCCTGAAGTCAAGTCCGCGCATATCATCATGTAAATACCCGCCATATTCGACTCGTTGAAATATACGAAAAAAATTTCGGCCATTAAACCTAACAGAAAAACAGGGGGAGCTGTAATATCTATCCCATCGATTAACAGGCATGCGTAAGTTTTATAATAAAGGAATCTCAGGTAAAAATTTAATTTCGCACCAATGACACATAAAATCCAAGTGGATTTTTTAAAACCGTGTGCGGACTATATTCCATTTTGCAGAATACGCACCTGTATTAGGAGGGATTTAAGAGATGTCCATATTGAAGAAAACAGCAAGAATAAGAATGCTCCTGCTGGTAGCAGTCATAATTATGATCCTTCTCGCCGCTACGGCATACACTGATTAAAAAGGCGGGCACTTGACGTACAGGCACTACATTTGATAACTTCTTGTAAGTTTTTATATCTTAAGAACGCTAAGGGGTGTCTGATATGCTGAACGGTGACCGGCTTCTTGAAACATTTCTCGAGTACGTCCAAATTGACAGCGAGACTCTAAATGAAAAAAACATGTCGCAACGCGTCGCTTCAGACCTCAGGACTTTGGGGCTCGAGGTGTGGACTGACGACGCGGGAGCGTCTTTCGGCTCGAACGGAGTCAACGTTTACGCGCGAATGGCAGGAGACTCTCCGAGTAGCCCCATGCTATTCAGCGCACATGTTGACACTGTAAAACCAGGCAATGGGATCGTGCCGATTGTGAGGGACGGGATAATCTCAAGTGAAGGCGACACCATCCTTGCGGCGGACGACAAGTCAGCGGTGGCGGCAGTGGTCGAAGCGCTCAGAACCGTCAGAGAAAACAACCTCGCGCATCGCACGGTGGAGGTAATATTCTCCATTGCAGAGGAGGGAGGACTTCACGGAATCAAGAACGCGGATTTGTCGGCGCTCACCGCAAAAAAGTCGGTTGTGCTTGACGCCGGCGGTGACGTGGGGCACATCATCACGTCAGCTCCGGGGCAGATGAGCTTCGAGGCTCATATCACCGGCAAAGCGGCGCACGCCGGCGCATGTCCCGAAGAGGGGATCAGCGCCATACAGGCCGCAGCGGCTGGCATAGCGTCGATGAAGCTGCTTCGCGTCGATCACGAGACCACGGCCAATATCGCGGTGTTCAAGTCGGAATACCCGACAAATATAGTGCCGGATGACGCGCATATTATGGGCGAGGCCCGCAGCCACGACCCTCAAAAACTCTCCCTCCAGACTGAACACATGAAAAAGTGCCTGGAGGACGCCTGTGACAAATACGGCGCAAAGCTCACCTGCAAAATAGACACAGTTTACCGCTCCTACCGTTTCGACGATGACGATCCGATAGTGACGGAGGTCAGGGACGCATGCGAACGGATAGGAATAGAGCCAAAAATAGCGTCAACCGGAGGGGGAAGCGACGCCAACGTCATGAACTACAGGGGCATAAAATCCATAGTTCTGTCGACCGGCATGGACGCCATACACACCAAATCGGAAAGAATCACCGTAAAAAACCTGACCGATACAGCAAGACTATGCATTGCCCTTATGACCGGAGGCAGAGCGTGAACACGTCAAATCGCCCTATGGGCATGCTGATTTATCGTTAGAAGCCTAAGGAAACGCTGATTTAATGTTCTTTTCGGCGAAATGGGGTGGATTCGTTCTCCATCGAAACGGTTGTCGCGAAAATGGCCGCAGGCATAGCAGAGCTATGTTGAGGACCATTTTTGTGGCAACCGTGAAGATGGTGAGCGAATACACCCATTGCAGCCCAAAGGTTATTTAATCAGCGTTTCCCTAAAGTGTGAAGATTTAACCCCTTGCAGCGTCTGGCGCTCCTAAACAGCAAAACGTCATTTGAGCGAATTAATCAGCGATTCTAGCTCAGTCCAGGTTCATGAATACGTCTTCACCGCCTCGACGCCCTTCATCACTCTCAGTACGGCCTCTATCAGCGAATAGAGGTCGTCCGCCCCTGGATATATCACTATGGGCGCAATCCAGTCTATTCTTTTGGTTAGCAACTGGAGGAAGTACTCGTTGGCCGCCATTAAGCCGGTCAAAATTGTAGCGTCTACATTTCCATCCAGGATACCAGCGCATGCGCCAATATATTTTACAAGCTGGTGCATAAACGCTTCGAACACAGCGAGGGCCTTTCTGTCGCCTGATCTGACTCGCCTCACGACATCATCGAAGTCGTCAGTGCCAAGGTGCCCGACAAATCCTCCGGCGCCTGTGACCCTGATTCGGAGCTCCTCCAGGGAGTACTTTCCCGAGAAACAGAGCTCCACGAGCTGCAGAGGGGGCAGATCACCGGTTTGCCTGGGAGACATTGGACCGCTGCCGCTGTTGATGTCATTCACCTCGATGACCTTACCGCCCGCGTGGACAGCTATAGAAATGGTTGTATCGAGGTTGCAGACTATAAAATTGCTGTCCGCGAGCGGCTTTCCGATATTCATGGCCTCTCTGGCGGCCACTGTCTTGTGATTCA
>JAISRE010000104.1 GCA_031273805.1 Synergistaceae bacterium
CCTGGTGCGGGCGGCGCTCTCTCATTCTCCGGCGACGAAGACTTAATCAAGGCTCTGTCGCTCAACGTCATCCAGGAGGCTAAGGAGAGCTCGTACAGGGTATCGGTCGCGGACGCCCACGACTCCACGAACATAGCGAGCAACGTCAAGATAACCGGCAACGTGCTCTACGGCGTCGTGAACCCGAACGTCGACGTGGAGTTCGACGCCATGGCCGATATTCAAGTGACCTGGGATCCTACCGCCAGGAAGTTTGTGTTGTCGAATGACAGCGGCACGTACGGGACGATCCTCCACCTCGCGGACAACACGACGGTGTTCCAGATCGGGGCGAACGAGGGCGAGGACATGGGCGTCAACATAGGTGACATGAGCGCTCGCGCGCTCGGGATCAGCAACATCCTGGTCACCGACAGGGAGTCGGCGGCGCGGAGCATAACGATCCTCGACAACGCCATAGCCAAGGTGTCGACGCAGCGCGCGAAGCTGGGCGCTTACCAGAACAGGTTGGAGCACACCATCAACAACCTGACCACGGCGTCGACGAACACGACGGCAGCCGAGAGCCGCATACGCGACGCGGACATGGCGAAGGAGATGATGGAGTTCACCAAGCTCAACATCCTGAGCCAGGCCGGCAACTCAATGCTCGCGCAGGCCAACATGCTGCCGCAGAACATCCTGTCCCTGCTGAGGTAAACTGGTGACGCGGGGGCGAAGTTTTTTTAATAACAGCCCCACACCGTTTGCCGGTTGACCGACGCAGCCAGGGTGGCAGCGCAAGGGCGGGTGATCCAGATGAAGGTAGCCGAAACGGCGACTGATGTCGGATACAACATCCCGTCGGAACCGGTGCGTAGCCTGTCCATCGAGAACAGAGGCGCGACCGCGTCTCCCGCGACGATGACTGAGGCCGCCCCTTTTGATAAGGACCGATTGAAGGAAGCGATGAAGGCCGCCGAGAAACTGTCCAAGATGGCGAATCGCAGGCTGAAGTTCGAATATCACAAGGACGTGGATGTATTCCAGGTAACTGTCGTGGATGAGGACGACGAGGTAATACGCAAGATCCCGGCGGACAGTATCCTGCGGGTGATCGAGAATATTGAGCGTATGCTCGGTCTGAGTATCGATACCAAAGCGTAGGGAGCTACAACTCTCGCCTGAAACCAGGGCGGCGCGGCAGCCATTTAGTTTACGGCTGCCGCGTTCGCTTATATTAGGTCAGACTGGACGAATTAGCGTCGGGTTTATTGCACCTCCTGTTGATAATGTAATAATGTAATAATGTCATTATATCTATATGATGTCAAGTGTTTTAAATAAAATTTCTTTCATGTTGACATGATCTTTTTTTGTGTTATTATTCTTATATATATTGCGCTGGGGGGGTAATAACATGCCGGAAAAAATATTTTCGACTCGAGTAGACGATGAATTGCAACGCGAATTCAGGTCAATCATCGTGCGCAAAGGGCAAACTGTTTCGGCTGTCGTTGGTCGGCTCATGGAATGGTATGTCGAAAAAGAGGGCGGAACGGTCCCTGGTAAGAGAGAAGTAATCATCGATCCCCTCGACAAGGGCGCGCCGAACGCGGAAACGATTGATATTCCAGCAATAAAACAAGAAATAGCTGCGCTTGAGGCAAAATACGGGACAGCCCCAAACGCCGAAACAATCGCAGCGATGAAAGAAGCTCGCGCAGGGCACGGCGAACCTATGACGCTTGAGGAATTGCGGGCGGAATGCAATGCGCTCCATTAAAGCGCTTCGCTCGTACAAGAAAGATTTCAGGCGAGAGGCGCGAAGCGAGAATGTCGAGGCGATGGCCACCGAACTCCCAGTAGTGGTAGCCGCGCTTGCCGCTGACGCGCCGCTCCCCCCCAAATATTGCGACCATTTGCTGGAGGGGGAATGGCGGGATCACGGCGAGTGCCACATCAAACCTGATTTTTTGTTGATATATCTAAAATTAGGCGAGGATCAATTACATCTTGTACGACTCGGCCCACACTCTGAGTTGTTTCGGTAGGGGTAATTCTATGTCGTTCGATTTCAATAACGACAGTCTCATTATGACAGGAGTGTAGTTCCATGCCGGATAAAACCGCCGTGTTCATTGATGCGGGATATTTGAGAAAGATCAACGCGCTCAAAATCGACTTTGACAAATTGATAAAATTGCTTGTTGGCACGAGGGAACTGCACCGAACCTATTATTGACTGCCCGCCCTACATGCCCCCGAATCCTTCAGTTGCCGATAATGAGAGGCTCGCGAGAGCAACCCAATTCCACCAACGGCTCAAGAACATTCCCAGGTTTGACATACGGTTGGGTAAACTTCGGCTCAAGGGAAATGATTCGAACAACCAGCCCATTTTTGAACAGAAGCGTGTCGATTTAATGCTGGGGTTGGATATTGCCTACGTGATACGGACTGTCCCCAGGGTCGTTGATTCGATCATTATGCTTACTGGGGACGGCGATATGCTGCCTGCGATGATGGCAGCGAAGGAAGCGCAGGTCATCGTATGCCTCGCGCATGGGGACAAGAGAACATATGACCAAGAGTTATGGGATTGCGCCGATGAAAGGTTATTGCTGGACCCCGGCTTCTTTAAGAATATCCTCTACGCGCCATAAAAAATAGTGGGGAGCCTTAGCTCCCCGTTGTTTCAATTTACACGTGCGCTCGACTAAGAGCGACGCCGATATAGTAGCAAAAAAATATCACGATAATGTCGTAGAGTCAAGATGCCTGCACTGATTTCATGCCCTGATTTTATCAACCTCTTTGCTCGTAAGCCCCTGGCTAATTTTTCTTTGAGAGAAAGTCTCCCGGCCAGGAGCCACCAACATGCGCGACGTCTATTACACGTCGGAGTACTACCGGTTGTACGAGATGAACGGAGAGGGGGACGGGCGCCTCTTCGTCTACGAGCGCGGAGGGGATATCGGCGTTTATCCATTTTTGAAGAAGCGGATAACGGGATATGCCTTGGACAGGCCGTATTATGACATCCAGACGGCCTACGGCTATGGCGGACCTTCTGAAAAATTGTTCCACCCAATAAAGGCTTGCCTGAGGGGTTGTATTGCTCATATCTCTTTTTTCTTATCTTGCTACGATACCATTACTGCTGTCGAACTGACTTTGCAAGAGAGCAATTTTGTTTGCTCCAGGACTGCCTACGCGAGCAATTCTGGGACGAAATGTCCGTCCAGAAACAGTATGCCCTTGGTGGGAATGATCATCAAGGATATTTGAGGTCCCTTAGTGGGAACGAATCTACGTTGTCCTTGGCGTAGTAACTGCTCTTGTAGATTTTGCAGTTTTTGCAGCTGGGGTTTTTAAAGTTCTCACCCGACAATTGCATCTTCCAGAAATTACGCATCGGCGGGCCCTGCCAGATTTTCCTCAATTCTGTCTCGTTTATATTTCCGACGTTTGTGTTGCCGCTCCAGTCGTTGCAGCAGGGTGAGACGTCCCCGTTATTCCTGACCGACAGGATGTAAAACGACAAACTGCACGCGCGGCAGTCCTTGGAGTGCTCGTTCAGGTCGTCTTGAGCGGTGCCCGTATTCTCCTTATACAGAGACTTGATGAAATTTTTTTCGCCGCCGCCAACCCAGTTGTGGGGTTTGTCAAGGTACAACTCATCGGCAACATCGCTGTACATAGCCATGAACAGGTCGTTTTCGCTGCTGTAGGTATCGAGCATCTTTACCGATACAAACGGCGTCCGGAAGTTTAACTTCGCCTTGATCTCTTGAAGCGTTTTGAGGTTTTGATGTATATCGTCGATATTGATGGAGGACCCTGTAATGGCCTCGTGCTTGTCCTGCAGAGGGGAGTATATCGACACTCTGATATAGTCCAGCCCGCTTCTGATTATACCCTCGCAGATATCAGGGCCCATAAGCGAGACATTTGAAGTCGTCTCTATCCTCTCCGTTATGCCGGCATCTTTCACCACGCGAACCATCTCGCAAAAATCCCTGTTCATCAGAGGTTCGCCGTACAGGCTGAGTTTGACGACCTTCAACTTAGGGCCGCCCCAATTCTTCATCTGATGGATAATGAGGCTGAACGTATCCATGTTCATATTTTGTTTGTGCTCTGTAAAATAATTAGTTCCCCCGAGGCTCTGAAAGCATTGCGTGCATCTGAAATTGCACAGACTGCTCGGTTCGATGACCAAGGTGAAAGGTTTGGGCAAAGGGATCAAGTCGACCAGGTTCTTGCGACCGGTATCCTTGAGCTTCGTGTAAGGGATTATAGTGCTCATCGGTTTCTTTTATTCTGGTATTGCGTAGCAGACGGTTTCATAAAACAACTCGGTATGGTGCCTGAGATATAATTTGTATGACGGACAATATTCATGTAGCAGGAAAGGCACTTCCCACAGATGACGGGGATTATGGTACACGCATATCGCGCATTTGGGCTTTTGGGAGCGTATAATATTTTGAGCTCCCTTTAAAGCGTTCATCTCGGCGCCCTCGATGTCCATTTTGATAAACGTGACGCGTTTTCCGTCGAGAAGATCGTCCATTCGAGCGCTATGTCCTTCTTTCACCGTCTCGCTACTCCTGCCATTTATTATCGCAGAACCGGACTCAGATACGCTGTATTTAATCACTCCTGTTTTGTCATAGAGCCCGCAGTTGTAACAATGGATCTTGTCTGGATAATTTAGCGTTGAAACATTTTTCTCAAGCCTTTGAAAAACATAATAATTCATCTCAATAGCGCTAATTTCGCGGAATTGCCCATTTGAGCGAGAAATAAAATCTTTTACTGTATCACCATCGAACGCGCCAACGTCAACAAACGATTCATCACTTAGCAAGATGATGTCATCGGCAAAGTACTGATTTCCCTCATTTATTTTAGCTATTTCTTCATAATTGAAATTAAAGCTGAACATACTTGCTAATAGAGTATAAAGGATCTTCTTTGATTGTTCATCTGAGAGTATTCTCATCAATTTCATTACGTTATCTCTGGTTTCCCCATGACAAGTCTCGTCCTTAAAAAAATCAAAATGGCTAACCTGAGATTCATTAATATGATTGTATTTTGTCAAGCCGTTTGCTTCTAGAATTGGCAGAACTTCATGAACAGAGCCAGTTGACAAGATAATAAGAGCTTCGCCCTTTATAGCTTTGATCTCATCTATGGATATGCATGGAATTCCCTCTATTGACCTGCCAATCTTGCCAGGATCTCTGTCGCAGAAAAAATCCACTTTGATGCCTGCCTTACGGTAGTATTCCAGCATATTTTTGCCTACTGCTCCGGCGCCGTATAAGCACAAGAATTTTATTTCGGGATTGTTAAACGATGCGTCGTATGCCATGCGAATCTTTTCTCCGTTCAATTGATCAAAGAATAAATTGAATTTATCCTCAATTTCGCTCACAGAAATCCCTCCGTTTATTGGTTTTGGGGCATTATTTTATCCATTGCAAGACCGTCGACATTGTCCTCAATCGGAAACAGTTTATACCAGTCACAATTTCTACAGAGCTTGTTCCTGTCCTTTCTGCCTTCGATCTGCATTCGCCGGAATTCGAAGAGCGCATCCCCAAACCAGACGTCCTTTATCGATGTCTCGTTCAAATTCGCTATTTTTGTGTATCTTGGCGCGTCATGCGTGCACATCAATACATTACCTAATGAATCGACGCATAATGCGATGAAAGGCCTTGGACATGCAACATGCGGGTGCAGGTTTTTTTTATACTCCTCGTGTGTTCGCTTTATTGCGCCTTCGTCGTCATAATAGGCTCCGACGAGATCGTTTCCGCTGTATTTTGTCGCGTCATGTATCTTCTCGAAGTCTATCTCGTCCGCGATATCTCTGTACATTTCAATGAATTTGTCGTTTTCCGGCCCATAAGTGTCGAACATCTTCACCAATATGTAAGGGGTGGAAGAACCTCGTCTGTCTCTTGCTTTCCTGAGATATGTTATGTTCTTCAGAATGTCTCTGGGGGAATATTTATCCTGCTGGGTAACGATTCTATGTCTGTCGTCCAGTACGGAGTATATTGAAAATCTGATATAATCCAAGCCAGAATCGACAAGAGCCCCGGCCAGATCAGGAGTCAAGAGCGAACCGTTCGAGAAGGTATCCACCTTCTCCGATACCTCGGCGTCTTTCGCTATCGCTACCATCTCCGGGAAATCCTTGTTTATCAAAGGCTCTCCGAGTATAGCGAGCCGCAAGGTTTTGAGCCTGGGTCCCTCCCAATCGTGTAAGTCCTGAATGATCTTTCGGTATAGCTCCATGTCTATGTGTCTGAAGGGTTTGAGATCATCACGAGTATTGTCCGACCCATGAACGCACATACAGCATCTGAAATTGCACATGTTGCTCGGTTCTATAAAAATAGATAATGGTTTTTTTAAAGGGAGGAGATCCTTTAGTATGACTCTCTCTTGCGCAATAATCTTAAAATTTGTCATGCGAAGTTTTCTTACATCTTTGACGGATCAATGTAATCATCCACTGTAAAAATATCTTTATAATATACTGGGATTTCTCTATTGATG
The DNA here is from genome assembly GCA_031273805.1 of Synergistaceae bacterium. Classification (GTDB taxonomy): domain Bacteria; phylum Synergistota; class Synergistia; order Synergistales; family Synergistaceae; genus JAIRKI01. The sequence continues at coordinate 6,565 of JAISRE010000104.1, forward strand.
CACTTATCCATATATCTAGCAATGAAATCCTTATCTTCTCCTGATAAACATTTTGAGCTGAAATTCCTAAAGTGTTTAATGTTAAATCCACGATCAATTATTTCTTTTAAGCTCTCTTCAAAAATATTTCCTATAGCAATTTGCATATATACGCAAGGCTGCACATCGCCATATTTCGTTATGTGCAGGATGGCATCAACAGTACCGCACCCTTTTATCAATCCATATTGGGGAAATACGTCTCGTCGCGCAAACGGATATTTTTCATGAAGCTCAAGCAGTGTGCGGGCATCTTCATCGTCGATTAGTACGTCATGTCTCCCTTCCCATTCTCCCAAAGCCCTAGCTATCATCAAATCCACGGTGTATTCATGTTCTTTTGCATATTCGAAAAGATCAATTAATTCCTTGCTTCTTGCGGTTTGATGAGTAACAACATGTTGCATAATGACATCAAGTCCGGCCTCTTTTGCGGCTTGCAAAGATGAAAGAGCTTTTCTAAACGCTCCGTTCTGATTTCTGTTTGCGTTGTGTTTTTTTTCGTCGATACTGTCTATGCTTATTTTAACTTTGTCGAGTCCTATCGTTTTTAGATGTATGGCCCTCTCCAGATCCAGGAACATGCCGTTTGTACTCATTGAAATATGAAACTTATCAGGCATCAAAGCACAAATGATGTCGTCAATTTCTTTAAAAACTAATGGCTCCCCACCGGCGATGTTGAATTGAGCTAAACCAAGCTCGTCGGCCTGCCTTGCAATGTTTTTCAAAGTATCGATCGTCATAGCTTGTCCTTTTTGCTTGATCTTTGAGTTCATGCAATGTTTACAGTGTAAATTACAACTATAATCATAGGCAAAGTCTATGATCGCCGTGCTTTCTCCTCTAGCTCGTTTTTCTTGATATTTCATGATTTTTTCGTAAGCTAAAGGTTTTTCATCTTTCAATTTTGCCCTTCGCTTTTTTTCTCTTTCTTTTTTTTCGTCGATAAGCATGATTTTCCTCCCGTAAATCGTTCTATCTCTGTTAATTATTTGCAGCCCTAGAAGCTCGTTATCTGAGTGGAGTTAGTTATGCGGAATTTCCCTTGCAAAAATGGAACAAACCGTAGTAATAATGATCATCAATCGTATCTATCGAGACGTTGTTTTGTAATCCTTCGCCAAACTCTTGTACACACGAAAACTCGACCAATTTCAGAGAGCGGAACTGATCGATAATGTATTGAGGCGAATAAACTCTGCATTCATTGAATCTTAAATATGAATGCTTTGAAACTGGAACGGAAATATAGGCATTGCCACCGTTTTTTAATACTCTCTGTATGCTTTTAAACGCATTTATATGGGCGTTGGGATCGATTGGGTCACCGTACATTCCTAGCCCAAAATGCTCCAATGAACATAGCGCAGAGAATGATTCAATCGAATCATTCTCAATACCAGATAATAGCGTTGCGTCTTCCCTAATAAAAGATATATTTGGAATGTTGAATAATTCCAAATTCCGAATATCGATTAGGACAACTTTCTGTTTAAAGCTAAGTAAATGTGTGATAAAACCATTGACCGACGAACCAATATCATAATGAACCTTGGGGGGGTTATCAAATATTTTTTGAGCACACCACAAATCTTGGTTTAAATAAAGATCATTAAAACTTGTTCCTGCATCTTGAAATAAACCGCTCGTACATATATTTATATTATTCTCATCTATTGCAAAGAGCGGGTCGGTATTGAGTTTGTTATATTCATCTCTGGCGCGAAGAATATTAGAAACAGAGATGTGTTCCATATATTTCCTGCCGTGAACTATATTTTTAAAATCATTATTCAGTAGTAATTGAGTGCATTCATCGTAACTGCTCTCACTATTAAAGGCAAGAATGACGCAGGCGTTCTTTTTGATGTCACCACACAAGTTGTGCATGTCTGGAAATTGAATAATATACTTTTTATTATACATGGACCCACCATGACCAACTTTGTCCCAGATGGTAATGTTGTCCAAAAAGTCCATGCCAGAATACTTTTCATGTAGATAATTCAATATTTTCACACATATTAGGGTTGCGCCCCAAATAATTATCTTTTTGCAATAAATCAATTTTCTCTCTATCTCATTAAACTTATCATCAATCTTTGCTTCTGCTGTATAAAGCTCCATTTTCATACTCCTCCGTAAAAATTATTTGAACTCATGTTGTATGGTTTACTGGATTGATCTCTCCTTTAATGTGCAGGCTTGTTTATTTCCTCTTCCAGATACGGCCACATGTTCTCAAGAGGCATGGATACCATGCCGCCGTCCGGCAATCTCTTCGACTGCACCCGCGGAGATACCGTCTGCAGGGGCGAAACCTTGACGTTGCAGATAACAGGTCCGTCCGCATTCAGAACTTCGGTGACGACGTCCTCGATCTCGCTGTTTTTTCTTATCTCGAACGTCCTAAGGCCGTAGGCTCTTGCGACGTTTAGTGTGTCGGGCAGCCTCAGTTTGCTGTGTCTCTCGCTAGCTACGTAATTGCCGTCGAACATGTTCCGCTGCGTCGCCATTATTGTAGCATACGCGTCGTTGTCCCAGATGAATATCTTTATCGGCAGTCTCATCGCGACGAGGGGCGCGAGCTCCTGAATGTTCAACTGAAACGCTCCGTCGCCGTTTATCAGAACTGTCCGGCGGCAGTCGTTTGCGATGCACGATCCTATAGCGTAAGGCAGACCGAACCCCATCGAACCTAGCCCGGCGGCGTTCTTCATCTTCTGTCCGCGTTTGATCCTGATGGCCTGGTATGTCACTTCTCCGGCGTTGCCCGAGCTCTCCGGGACTATGATGTCGTCCGCTTCCAACAGGTCCGACAGCTTGTCTATGAATGCGTAGGTGTTGACAAAACCCTCATCCCTGTAGTGCTCTTCAGTAACTGCCGGATATTTGGCCTTCGTTTCTTTGCAATAACGAAGCCACAGAGACCTGTCTGCCCGTTTTATCTCACGAAGTTTACTCTCCAAGGTTCCAAGGAAGTCCGTCATATCAGCAACTATTTTAAGCGATATATCCATGTCCTTCAGCTTGCCGATCTCATGTACGTCGATGTCCACCAATATTTTCTTCGCGCTCTTTCCAAAGTTGCCGTTGTTGTACGCTGTCAGGCTGAAGTCAAGTCTGCTGCCAAGCACGATCAGGAGGTCGGCATCCTGAAGTATGAAGTTCGCGCTCCTGTGTCCGAGCAGGCCTGGGCAGCCGAAGTTAAGCTCGTCACTGTTGTCCAGCATGTCAATGATCTTCCACGTGGTCTGTATCGGAACATTCAGTGTCCTCGCGATATTCAGAAATTTCTCATCTGTGCCCGACAGTTTTACGCCGTTGCCGACGAGAAAAAGAGGTTTTTGGCTGTCGTTGAGCATTTGAATCGCCGCGTCGACTAAGGCAGAGATGTCCGATTGTTCTCGCTGTATCCCACTCTCAGGGGCAGAACTCTTTAACGATTCCTCGTCTATCATCGCGCCCTGTACGTCCAGCGGTATTTCAATCCACGACGGACCTTTTCTGCCGCTGTTGGCCAGATAAAGAGCCTTCTCCAGGTGATACTTTATCTCCAACGGGTTCAGCACGGTTGCCGCGTATTTTGTGATATGCCGCACCATCGGGATTATCTGAACCTCCTGCGAGCCTATCTGTCTCACTCCGCTGTCTCCGATGAGGTCAGCGGTCTTGGCCTGGCCCGATATTATGAGCATTGGAGTCGAGTCGATCCAGCCGGCCGTCACGCCGGTGATTGAGTTTGTGGCGCCAGGTCCGGCCGTCACGAGCGCGACGCCGGATCTGTTGGTGTGCTGGCCATACGCCTCCACCGCTATTGAAATCGCCTGCTCGTGAAGCAACGGTATATAATCGAGGTCAGGGTTCTTTCCCAGGGAGTCACAGAGGTGAATGCACCCCCCGCCTGGAAGAACGAAGACGTGCCTTACTCCCCACGCAGCTAGAAATTTAAATACGTAATCGGACAACTTTATCATCAATTCGAACCTCACCCCAAGAAAGTTACTCGACGACCTTGAACAATTTTTCCTCGACGTACTCGCAAATCAGATGCCCCAAGAAGATATGCGCTTCCTGAATCCTCGGCGTCAGGTCGCTAGGCACGTTAATCTCCGCGTCGACAAAAGGATATGCGCGAACCCGCCGCCCTGTGAACAGAGCTGTCGCCATGTCATGACTATGCCCGAACTCCAGCGCGTTCAGCACGTTTTTCGACGTCCCGCTCGTTGAGATGCCGAGCAGGATATCTCCGCTCTCCCCCCGGGCCTCGACCTGCCTCGCGAAGATACTCTCGAAGTCGTAGTCGTTCCCTATGGCAGTTATGGAGGAGGTATTAACGCTCAACGCCTCCGCGTCGATCGCGCGCCTGTCGCGATACATCCTGCCTACGAACTCGGCTGCGATGTGCTGCGCGTCGGCGGCGCTTCCTCCGTTGCCGAACAACAGGAGTTTTTTGCCGTTCCTAATAGCTTCTTCTATTCTGTCCCCTAAGGCAATCACGGTCTTCTGCAGGTCTGAGTCAGCGAAAACGGCCTTAAACGTTTCCATATGCTCATCATAAACCTTTTTAAAGAAGACAAGCTCCGTAGCACTGTTCATCTCTTCGAGGTATTCGACGAGTTCCCACAGCGTCCCGCTTCCGCTCGTGCCGAGTACCAGCCCTGCACACTCTCGCACGGGGTTTATAGCGTCAGCCGGGCACACCCCTAGCCCGGCGTATCTCACTGGCTCTATATCATACTTGCCGTCGCCTACGTAGCAGATCTCGTCCCTTTCTACTCCTTCCGCGCGCTCTATCTTCTGTATTGCGCTAATCTTATCCTTGCAGCCTCTGTAAAAGTGGTCCCAGGGGAACCTCTTCTCAAAGTATTTCGTGATGTTCGTCTTCTCTCCGGTAATTGCGCCTATCCTGTAACCTCGTCTTTTGATCTCGTAAATCGCGTCTATGTCCCTCAAGTTGAGCTGCTTTTGTTCGTTTCCATTCTCGTCGATCGTTATCCTGCCGTCGGTGATAACTCCGTCTATGTCGAACAACACAACCTTTAACATCAATTGCCCCTCAGTTTGCGTCTTATCGCGAGTTCAGCATTTGATAGGACCTTCTCTCCATTGCCAAGCGCGCGTTCGACGATCCTGATATCCCGAACGAGTTTGCAGAGATCATAAGGCTCGATCGACGCCCTCTGATCTGATCCATACATTCCCCTGTCGACCGTTATGTGCCTCTCTATCGACGTGGCGCCGAGAGCTACCGCCGCTATGCTCACAAGCATTCCCTCCTCGTGTCCGCTGTAGCCTACTCTGCAGCCGTACCTCTCTCTCAGCTTCGACATCACCAACAGGTTAGCGTCCTCGTCCCTCATCGGATACGTGCTGTTAGTGTGCATCAGCTCGAAGGGGCAATCGTGCTTTTTGAAAATTTCGACTGCCCCGTCTATTTCTTCATAATAGCTCATGCCGGTTGATATAAAGGTATAACGCTGCTCCGAGGCAACCTCCTCCAGCAGGTCGAACTTCGTCAGCATGGCGCTCGCGATTTTGTTGTATTTCAGATCGTACCTCCGCAGAAATCTCTGGGACTCAATGTCCCACGAGGAGGCAAACCAGTCGATGCTCTTTCCTTTGCAATATTTGTCAATCTCGTCATACTCGGCTTCCGAAAACTCAATGCCAGCCTTTTGTGCGCGTTGGGTGTCGCCCCACGGGCTCTGTCTCGGGCTGTCAAGGAACTCCTTCGTGTAAACCAGGTCTATGTCGCGCTTCTGGAATTTAACGGCGTTGCAACCGGCAACATACGCCACGTCTATCAGTTTTTTAGCCAGGGACATGTCTCCGTTGTGGTTTATGCCTATTTCCGCGCAGATAAAGACTCTCTCCATTCAGGGCTCTCCTCCGTGTGAGCGGCATCTTTGTCAATGTGCCACTGTATAGTCGTTTTGATCGCTTCTTCGAGATCGAAGTACAGGTCAAGTCCCAGTTCCTCTCGCGCCCTTTGTAGCGACGGGACGTAAATATCGCTTTTTTCGCTTCTTTGTTGCTGCATAATAGTCACCGGCGGTTCAGGCTGAACTAACTTGGCAATTATACCAGCCAACTCGGCTATCGTCACAGCAAAGTCAGACCCTACGTTATATGGTCGCGAAGCCGGAGCGTCAAATAAAATTTTGAGTATCCACAGGATCATATCAGCCGCATACATATATGACCTAAACGGAGCGCCGTCGCCCTTGATAATTATCGGTTGTCCCTTTATATAGTTTGATATAAAGTTGCCGACTGCAAAGTGTGAGTCGATTGGGAGATATGGACCCACGAATGAGAAGAGCCGTGCGATCTTCGCCTCAAAGCCGTATTGTTTTGCGTAGAGCGTCGTTATCAGCTCAGCCGTTCTCTTTGCGTTGCCGTACAGATCGTTGCCAGTTGGTTGGGTCGGGTCTGGACCTCCCATGTATGACTCATCGACTCTTGGGATATGCGTAGGTTGAGGGCCATACACCGCGCCCGAGCTTACGTAAAGCAGTTTGCGGCAGCCGCATCTCGCGGCGAACTCCATCACACGCTTCGTGCCAGACACGATCGAGTCGAACAGGTAGACCGGAGCGTCTTTATTGACCTGGGCGCTGGTGTCCGCAGCAGCGTGGATTATGTATTTGAACTCTCCAGCGGGAAATTCGAAGTCGAGAACGTCCCCTTTTATCACGTTCACTTGTTTGAAGAACTCTGGGTGTTTTCTTGCAAAGACTTCGGGTCTCCTGGAGAGGATTGTGATCGAAATCCTCCAATTTCTTGCCTCACTCAACCGCAACAGGGTTTTGAGCAGCCAGACGCCCACAAAGCCGGTCGCTCCGGTGATGAAGAATCTGACGTCATGAATGCCAGGTTCATTGGGGATGTACCTGGCGACCCTGTCTATGCCGTCGTTGATAAGTTGAGCGCTAGGATTGAGTATATCAGTCATGTTCTGTTCAGCCTGGATTCGATGCTAGTGACAATGAAATCGAGCATCTCGTTAGATAATCCAGGATACACCCCGACCCAGAAGACGTTGTTCATTACGTAGTCCGTATTCTTCAGGCCGCCGGCCACTCTGTGGTTTTTGCCCATATATGCCGGCTGCCTCGCCAGGTTGCTGCCGAAGAGCAATCGTGTCCCTATTTTTTTCGACTCCAGATATCGCAGCAGGTCCTCGCGGTTTAGCCCGGTCTCTGGCTTGATCGCTATGGGGAAACCGAACCACGACGGGTTCGAGTCAGTCGCGGCGCGCGGCAGCAGGAGTTTGTCGCCCAGACCTCTCAGGCGATCTAGCAGATACTTGAAGTTATCCCTGCGCGTCTTTATAAAACCGTCGAGCTTTTTGAGCTGAGAGAGGCCGACAGCCGCCTGCATGTCCGTCGCCTTGAGGTTATAGCCTATCTCAGAGTAGACGTACTTGTGATCGTAGCCCTCCGGCAGTTCGCCGAATTTCAAAGAGAAGCGCCTGCCGCAGCGGTTGTCCTGCCCTGGTTTGCAGCAACAGTCTCGGCCCCAGTCGCGATATGACTGAATCAGTCCAGCCAGCTCAGGGGAGTTTGTCAGCACAGCTCCTCCCTCGCCGGTGGTTATATGATGGGCGGGGTAAAAGCTGAAAGTCGAAATGTCTCCGAACGTCCCGACATATTTGCCGGTCAGTTCAGAGCCCAGAGCGTCACAGCAGTCCTCGACCAGCCAGATGGAATGTTCCCTCGCATACGCGGCTATTCGCTCCGCCTCGAACGGATTGCCGAGGGTATGAGCCAGAAATATCGCCTTCGTCTTTGGAGAAACGGCCTCCAGTATGCTCTCGTATGACGCGTTGTACGTCCCAAGCTCGACGTCAACGTAGACCGGCGTCAGTCCGTGCTGATATATCGGGTTCACAGTCGTGGGGAAGCCGGCCGCAACCGTTATGACCTCGTCGCCGGGGGAAAGAGCCCTTGTGCCGAGCGCCCTCGATGTGAGGACTGCGAGCGCTAAGAGATTTGCCGACGAGCCCGAGTTCACCAAAAACGCGTGTTCAACCGCAACCCATCTGGCAAACTCCGCCTCGAACCGATCTGCGAAGCGGCCCGCCGTGAGCCAGAAGTCGAGAGATGCTTCAACGAGAGACGCCACATCCTCACAGTCGAAGACCTTGCCGGATACCGGCACAGGCGTCTCGCCCGGGATGAATGGGCGCGAAGGGAAAGCCTCCCTGAAATAGTCCGGTATGAGCGCCAGGATCTCAGATCGCTTCGTATCAGCGTCGTCGTTTGTCGCCATGTCAACTCTCCATGTATTTGGAGATCTGATTTTGTGTCAGGGATAGGGAGTCCTCTCCGTTGAAAACTCGCCTGTACCAGCCGACTGTCATGGATAGGGCCTCCTCGAAGCCGAGCCTCGGTCGCCAAGCGAGGTTCTGAATCGCCCTGCTCGAGTCGAGCCGGAGCGAGTGAGACTCGTGAAGCGAATTATCAGGTTTCACGGTATATTTTGCCCCTTCGCCCCAGAGCGCGGATAGGCGTTCGACAAGGCTCCGGACGTTGCGCGATTCGTCTGAACTCGGGCCGAAGTTCCACGCGGCCTCGCACGACCTGTCGCCGTTGTACAGACGTTCAGCCAGAGTCAAGTATCCGTAAAGCGGCTCCAGGACGTGCTGCCACGGCCTCACGGCGTTGGGCGAGCGTATCTCGAGCGTCCCGCCGCTCTGAAAAGCCCTGATGGCGTCCGGTACGATGCGGTCTGGCGCCCAGTCGCCGCCGCCTATCACGTTGCCAGCTCTTGCCGTCGCAAGCAGAGTGTCGCCGTCTTTGAAAAACGATCTCCTCCAGGCGTCGCATAATAGCTCGACGCACGCCTTGCTGCTGCTGTAGGGGTCGGCCCCGCCGAGAGAGTCGGTCTCCCTGTAGCCCCACTCCCAGCCCATGTCCCTGTAGCACTTGTCGGTCGTTATCACGACGAGGGACTTTACTGTGCCGGTCTGCCGCACTGCCTCCAGCAGGTTGACCGTCCCCATGACATTGGTCTCATAAGTCTTCCCTGGTTCTCTGTACGACTCCCTCACCAACGGCTGGGCCGCCAGGTGAAAGACGATCTCTGGGGCAAATCGCGCCATCTCGCGAGTCAATCTCTCCGCGTCTCGTATGTCGGCGAAGATGCCATATTTGGTATCGTCTTTAATCGCCGCATTGAACAACGACGGTTCAGCCGGAGGCAGAGAACAGCCGAATATTTCAGCGCCTAGCGTCTCGAGCCATAGCAATAACCAGCATCCCTTGAAGCCTGTGTGACCCGTCAGGAGGACTCTTTTCTCCTTCCAGAAGCCGCGCGATGTCTCGTTTATCACCATATCTTCCAGGGGGCGCGTCCGCTCGCCCATAGCTCATCCAACAGTGACTTATCCCTCACAGTGTCCATCGGCTGCCAGAAGCCATCGTGTTTGTACGCCATTAGCTTTTCCTCTTTTGCGAGCGTCTCCAAGGGCTCTCCCTCCAGTGCTACGGCGTCCCCCTTTATGTAGTCCAATGTCTCAGGTTCCAGGATTAGAAAACCTCCATTGATCCAGTCGCCATCGCCAGTCGGTTTTTCCAGAAATCCGGAGACTCGATCGTTTGACAGCTCAAGACGCCCGAAGCGGGCAGGCGGTCGGACCGCCGTGATGGTTGCGTATTTTCTGTGTTTTTTATGGAATTCCACCAATTTATCAATGTTTATGTCCGCTACGCCATCTCCATAGGTGAGACAAAATTCCTCGTTTCCTATGTACTTCTGTACGCGTTTGACGCGACCGCCGGTCATGGTGTTCTCTCCCGTGTCCACCACCGTGACTGTCCACGGCTCTGCGTCATTGCTGTGTATGGTCCTGGCGCCGTCGTGTGTGTCAAAGGTGACGTCCGACATGTGCATGTAGTAGTTGGCGAAGTACTCCTTTATTATATAGCCCTTGTAGCCCACGCAGATTATGAAGTCGTTTATCCCGTAGCGCGAGTAGATTTTCATTATGTGCCACAATATCGGACGTCCGCCGATTTCGATCATCGGTTTGGGGCGAAGATGTGTCTCCTCCGATATTCGGGTACCTAACCCCCCGGCTAAGATAACAGCTTTCATAGGATCCACCTCTTCATAGCGAGACCTTTTCTCACTCCGGCTCTTTCCCCTCCTGGGGCTTTCTAACCCAAATACACCTTCTGTCCTCCGTCATTCCTGTAAAAGTAATGTTGTTGTTAGTCCTGGTTTTTCGACGTTCCTCTAAGGAGAAAGAATAATCAGTGTTATCCTTGAAGAAATAACGGAACTTGCCATTTGTATGTTCATTGATGTCGGTCATCTTCCAACCTTTTTCTGCGCCCCTTATGTGGGTTCTGAAACGCGCCACCTGGTCGAAAAGGTATATGGGGCCATTCCTCGCAAGGATCTCCGAGCAATAATCCGTAAGCGTATCGAGATAGGACATAGCGTCATCGCACGGGCTTAACGCCATGCAACCCCCATCGAACCTGAGGGCAGGGAACAACTCGTTCACATTCTCTACGTATGAAATTGGTTGCTTTGACATAAACGCGAACACTTTGTCGATGCCCTCCGGGTACACCGAGTCAAGTTCAAGCAGAATGACTGGCGTCTGGAACTCTTTTAGCGCCATTTTTGTTACAACCATACCAAGCATGAAGAACGATTCAGATGTCACCATTCCAGGGATTTGAGCTACCGCTATGCTCACACCACGGCAACTCTTGGCCTTTTCGATGGCATCGTCGCTCGCGTTTAAAAGCGTTAGAAATATATTTATATTTCCACACCGTTCCCGGAGGTTCCTGAAACGATCATCCCAGTATATATTGAAATATTCGGGACTGCCGAACAACATGATAATATAGGGAGATGATTCAAATGTATCCCTGTGAATTATCTCGAATGTCGGCTCTGGTGCCCGTTCTGGAGTGGGCCATTCGACGCTCTCCATCAGGTATGCGTTTTGTATTGCGAACCCAAAGTCCGAGAAGACAGTGTCATTCTTTAAACAGTGATAGAGTCCCTCTCTCAGATAATGCCCGCACCTCTCGACCTCGTGGTTTTTGCACTCTATGAAAGACTGGCCTATGTTAAAGATACCATATAATGGGTTTGCCTCATTTGACGTGGCGAGCAGAGATGCCACGATGTCGTCGTTATCGGCTCCTGCAAGACCAAAGACAGTTGAATATGCGATATTTGGCGCGGAGAACCCTTCCCACTGACTCTGCTTGAAAAATTTATGCAGACTTAAGATATCCACTCGTTGCGCGAAGTTTAGAATCGCCTCCCACTGCTTGTCTTGCTGTCGGTTTTTCTTAAGAAAATCGAAAAGTTTTGCCTTATCATTGAAAGCGCTTCGCAGTATTTCTGGTTTCTTCTCCTGTGTCATTATGTGGGTTTGACTAGCGGTTTCATCTCTGCTCTCAAAGGTAACGCGGCCTTTGCTTGAAACTGATTTTAAGATGTAGAGTCCATCTCCAGTCGAAAGCAAACAACCTCCATCTGGTTTGTTCTCATCCTTTAACGCGAAAAGATCTGTGAGAGCCGCGCCGTCTCCGTTCATGTCCTCAATATCCCAGCCAGCCTCTTTGCCACGGCAAGCCGCCACGTACAGAGACACTCCTCCAAGCTCCGACAGAGGTCCTTTTCTCGCGAGTCCCTTCAAGACGAAATCACCTGCGGTATCCCAGAATGCGAACGACTCATCCGTAGGCTGAGAGCCTATTATCGCCGTGCTTATCCGTCTGCTTGGGAATTTGTTTCCTGTATCGCAGATAGAAATGGGGTTCTTGGCTGTTTCAGACATGACCTCCGCGATTCCAGAGGGGAGAGTCGATCTGATATCCATAAAAATAGTCGGTACTCCTGTGGCGTGCAATATATCGCCTGCCATCGCGAAACGGGCGGAATCGCAAAATTCGCGTATCAACTTGCCTTCGCAGGACACCCTTGCGACGGTGATTCCATCATAAGCTGCGCACTTTGAGGCGATCTCGTCATCCGCGTTCACCAGAATTGCAAATATATTTACGCTGCCGCACCGTTCGCGCAGCCCCTTGACGAAGCTATCGGCGTATATATTGAAATAAACAGGATCGCATATGACGCAGCATGTATATGGGGACTCATGGAACGGAGCGTTATGTGCGATCTCGAATGATGGTTTTGGGTACGCCTCTGCGGCTGGCAGATTGACTCCCTCCAGGAGAAATGCGTTTTTGGCCAGGATTTCCATATCGGCTATGACATGATCGAAGTTTTTCGTGCTGTGGTATAAACCCTCGCGCAGGCGTTTTATGCCGTCGTCGAGGTTGAATTTTTTAAAGTCTGCAAGCGCCTGGCCTATCTGATAAATTCCATAATGAAGGACATTTTCTTTTGCGGTTTCGAACATTGCGCTCACTATATCATCCCTGCCGTTCTCTATAAGGGCATTTATAGTGCTGTACGCAATTTCGTTTCCAAAAAAGTCGACCTTGTCGCACCTGACGAAAAAATTGCGAAGGTTCATCGGATCGCTACTCAGAGCGAACTCCAGCAGCTTTGGCTTGACCTTCGCGTCATTGTCCGGGTTCTTTTTTATGAAATTAATTAACTTTTCCAACTTCATCCACTAGCACGCCCCTGTTCCAAAATTCTCCATTACTTTAGTATGCCTAAAGCAAGCCTGCAAGTCAACCATGCATATCCTGATCCGCAGGTGAAGAAACAACGGCATCCCTCCGGACTGAGGAGAGGAAATTTGCGAGTATGCCCAAGCCGACGGCCCCGCTCTTTTCGGGGTGGAACTGCGTCCCGAAGACGTTGCCGCTCTCTGCTGCGGCGCAGACCCTCCTGCCGCCATAGTACGCAATCGCGGAGGCGTGCTCGTCCCTCAGCGGCTTTACCTCGAAGCTGTGTATGAAATATACCTCGTCGCCGGGCCTGACGCCTCGCATGAGCGCGGAGTGAAAGGAGGCTCCGGTCACCGGGTAAAGGCCGTTCCAGCTGACGTGCGGAACGCGCTGACGTCCGCCTCTTACGTCGAGATCGGGTATTCGCTCGACGCGCCCGGGGATCAGCCCCAGCCCCTCATGCACCCCGAACTCGTCGCTCTCGTCGAACAGCATCTGCATTCCCAGGCAGATCGCCAGTATCGGGACTCCGGCGCGGGCCTTTTCGCGGAGAGGCGCCACAAGGCCAAGGCGCGAAAGCCCGTCCATGCCGTCCTTGAACGCGCCTACGCCCGGCAGTATGATAATATCAGCAACGGAGACGTCCCCGCTTAGGTTCGTTATGAGCGGCTCGTGTCCGAGGTTCCGCACCGCGCGCGATATGCTGAGCAGGTTGGAGAGACCGTAATTTATAATCGTGACTATCAAAGCCGTATATTTACCCCTTCGCTGAACGTCCGCTCCTTTAAGGACCTGACGTCGGCCTTTTTGTAGTGGAGGATGCTCGCCACCGCGACGGCGCTTGCGCCTGACAGCGCCGAACGCGCGATATCCTCCGCCCCGCCGCAGCCGCCCGATACGATGACCGGCACATCCACGACTGAGCAGACGGCGTCTATCAGGTCGAAGTCCATCCCGCGCTCCAGCCCCTCGCGGTCGACGCTGGTGAGCAATATCTCGCCCGCGCCGAGGCTGACGCCGCGCCGCGCCCACTCCACCGCGTCCTTGCCGGAGTGCTCGCGCCCGTTGTCATAGTATGCCTCCCAGCGGTCACTCCCGCCGGGCAGCCGCTTCGCCTCTATGCTCATCACCATGCACTGGCTGCCGAATGCCTCAGCCACCTCGGAAATTATATTTTCATCCTTAATAGCCGCTGTGTTTATCGCGACCTTATCGGCGCCGAGCCTCAACGCCTCGCGCACGTCCTCGACGCAGCGCAGCCCGCCGCCCACGGCTATTGGGACGAAGACGTCCCGAGTCGCTCGCTCGATGATCTCGCCGAGGCTGTTTCGGTTGTAGAGGCTCGCCACGATGTCCATGTACAGTATCTCGTCTATGCCCTGGTTGTAATAGTCGGTGGCGAATACGTTCGGGTCGCCCATTTTGCGCAGGCCCTCGAGGTGGATGCCCTTGACGAGGTAATTGTTCTTGACATCCAGCCGCGCTATCAGGCGCGCCTTAGGCCTCATGCTGTTTTCGATCAGCAGGCCCTCGTTGTACTCACACATCCGCTCTTTGCGGCGCCCCGTAATTGACGCAGCTCTCCCCGCTGAACGGAGTATACCGGAGTTTCCACCCGTCACCGGCGCGCTTCCAGATGTGCGGGGAGCGAAAACGCTCAGCCAGGTGCAGGAAGTATTCCCTGTCCATGATGGGCTGCTCGAACATCTCGTGCGCGACAGGGAACTGTTTTTCCGGAAGGGAGAGGTACTCGAACAGCTCTGTTTCGAAGCGCAACGGGTATTCGCCGTCGAACTTCTTCGTCAGCAGGACGGCCTCGTCGCGCGTGATCTCCTTGTTGCGTATCTCCTGTGATGCGTCGTAGGTGCAGCGCCCCAGCCCATATTTGATATAGGTGGTGTAATAGTGGAGGTCGTCGATTTTGTCGTCGATGGAGTTGTACTTGGAGTACGTCCCGGGGGTGCGCTCCGGGCTTGGCTGAAACCCGCCGTGCTCGACGGCGTAGTAATACGAGCCCTGAGGGTGCCACTTGAGATAGTAGCCCAGGTAATGCACCTGTATCCCATGCGCGACGAAGTCGCTCGTCTCGCCAGGCAGGTATATCGACAGGTCAGCGGGGGAGACTCCGAAATCACTCTCCAGCTCCTGCAGGCTGACCCCGCCGAGGTAGATGTTGTCCCTGCCGTTTGACGAAAAGTAGCTCAGGTCCCTTTGAGCGCTTTTGTTATCAGCGAGGGGGTTGCCGTACTCCGCCTCGTTTTCACCGTAGAAGATCAACGGGATGTCGAAGCGCGCCGCGAGCTTCGGCGCGAGCTGTTTTTGGCCCAGGATAAACGCCTGAAAGGGGTGGAATATGTTCTCGACCGCCAACCTGGTGAGGAGCCTGTGCGTCAGGGCGTTGGGGGTGCAGAGGTAGTTGTCGAACCCGGCCCCTATCCACGACTGGAGGTTGTGCCAGCCCCATCTGGTGTATATGTTGGGGGCCCATGTGACAGTAAGAGGGTGCATGTTATATTTGTATTTGAGCATATGCGCCGCGTAGAAGCTGTCCTTGCCGCCGGAGCCCGGGACAAGACAGTCGTAATGGCCGTCGTCGCGCCTGAACCTGTCACAGAGCTCGATAAGCTCTTTCTCGCGCGCTGCCCAGTCAATCCCGGCTTCCTTTAATTTCACAGAATGGCAAGCGTCACAGACCCCGTCGTCCTGTATGTGAAGCGACTGTTTGACGCTGCGCGCCGTATGCGTAAATTCAAAGCACGACGTCGGCCTCTGATTCGTCATCACGCACTCTTTGCAGAACTTGACCTCACGCGGCAAGCCGTACTTTGCCTCCGTACCATCCTGCGGGATATCCTCCGCGTACTTCGAATAATCGATATCGACATATCTGGGATATAATTTCATACACCAATGCCCCATTCCTCGTTAAAATTACGATCCGCTTCCCACGCAACGGACATGCTGATTTATCGTTAGAAGCCTAAAGGGTGAAGATTTAAACCCTTGCGGCGTCTGTACTCTTAAACAGTAAAACGTCGCTTAAGCGATTTAATCAGCGTTTCCCTAGGTTATTGAATCAGTGGCGATCAAAGCGCTTGCCATAGTCATAAGCGCTTTGATCATATCACAAGCGAGCAAAAACACGAATATTCTAATATATTTCACGATAAGTTGCAATTATTTTTTAAGGTAAGCATTAGCTGGGGGACGACAGGGGGTAAGCAAATCGGAGACGTGTGGCGTCAGAGCATGAGGCGGCAGGTAGGTGGTAAAGCGGGGGATGACGGTGGTTCCCGAATCAGTTCCGCGTGCTGAACGCGTAATTTCGGCAAATTAACCGCCTCTCCGGGTTAAAGGTCCCGGCATTCTCTGACGATAATCATCTTAAGTGAAGGAGAATCGGCGTCGCATGTCATGTTGACAAGGCGTACGGATGCGCGTTCAATTCTGAGACGAGCCGGTTCCCGGTAAATTATTTCCTGAACTCGCAAGAGTGGGATTAAATTGTACAGGGAGGTAGTTATGTCATGCGTATCATGAGCAATATTCCGGCTTTACAGAGCTACAACGCGCTAAACGCAACCAACAACGCCCTTTCCAAGTCGATAGAGCGGCTGTCGACGGGGCTGCGTATCAACAGCGCGGCGGACGACGCGGCGGGACTCGCTATTTCGGAGAAGATGAGGTCCCAGATCAGGGGGCTTAACCAGGCGGTGTCGAACGCTCAAAACGGCATATCGATGGTGCAGACCGCCGAAGGGGCGCTCTCCGAAACTCACTCCATACTGCAGCGCATGAGGGAGCTGTCGGTGCAGGCGGCGAACGATACGCTGACCCAGGAGGACAGGAGCTACATCCAGCTCGAGATAGACCAGCTCAAGGAAGAGGTCTCTCGCATTGCCACCACGACCCAGTTCAACAAGAAAAAACTGCTTGACGGAAGCGCCGCCGTGCTCTGGTCGTCGAGCGACCTCTCCACGAAGGCAGTAATCAACGGGGGATTGCGTCAAGTGGACCAGTTCGGGCAGAAGTCAGCCCTGGAGGGGAACTTTAAAATAAGCGTCACTGCCCAGCCGGGCCAGGCGGAGGTACAGAAGAGCGATATATTCAAGATAAAGCACAAGAACGTCATCATGAACCTGTCGAAGAACGTGGCGAGCGGCTACGAGGACGTAACGATCGACAACCTGCCGGCCGGATACTATAACATCTTCCAGGGGGGCGCCGACACAGCAGCCGATGCTGCAACGCTTAACGCCGGCGGGTTCTACGGCGTCACCAGCGCAAATATAGCTTTGGACAGCGCGGGCGTCAGCAACCTGAAGAACGCGAGCATACTGCTGGAGGTCATGGACGTCGACTCCGCCAACGGAACTGTGACCTTCCGCGCTCAGGTCACATATATGGATTCCTCGTACACCATAAAGAACCTGAGCGACAGCAATCTGATGATCGGCACTAACGGAATTACGCCGGGCTACACCGGTCTCGGCTTTACCATCAGTGACGCGTCAGCTATACAAATTGTCGATATTTCAGCTTACGATGTCGGCGACAAGATAGTGCTGAACACCCTGCAGGACACAGGGGATCTCATATCCATTTCGGCGACGGTGAACACCGCGTGGCCCGACGCTTGGATGGATGGCACGGTCGGGGCCAACAAGGACGTGGCGTACCGCGTGGACATGAGCGCCGTCCGCGGCCAGGACGTACAGTTCAAGCAATTCTACCTCAACTCGGCCAATGGGACGGTGTACGAGGGCAATGTGATAGTCACCTTCAACACGGCCGCCGCGAATATGTCCGCTGCGGACCCGTCGGTCAACCGCGTTTCGTTCGAGGCGGCTTACATCGGCCAGGTCGCGAAGAGCGACGTCAAGCTGCGCGACATAGACAAATTCTGGGACGCGAACGGCACGTTCCTGATCGTAGACCCTAAGGAGATAACCATATACCAGGGCGACGGCGCCAACACGAAGATAACCCTCTACGCCACGGATACGATGAACGACCTCAAACAGAAGCTCAACGACGCCATAGCCTACGGGCTCGGGCAGTCGAGATACATCGTGGAGGCGGCAAACGAGTTCGTCTCGTTCGTGGAGGACCCGATAGCGGACACCGATGAATCGGTCGCGGGGACCCTTATTATCCGGAGTCTGGTGCCCGGGAACGCCGGCAAGCTCTCCTTCTCCGGCGACGAGGACCTCATCAAGGCGTTCTCGCTCAACGTCATTCAACAGTCCGTCGAAAACACCTTCAATGTGTCCATATCGGACGCGCATACCGCGAAGATAATCGCGTCCAACCAAAAAATCAGCGGCAACAGGCTGGTGGGGGTCATCCACCCGAACGTCGACGTCATATTCGACGCGATGGCGAATATCGCCATATCGTGGAACGATAGCACAAAGGCGTTCGAGCTCTCGCAGGCCGCAGGCGTATATGAGACCTTCCTTCACCTCGCGGACAACACCACGGTCTTCCAGGTCGGGGCGAACGAGGGCGAGGACATGGCGCTCGACATAGGGGACATGAGCGCTGAGGCGCTGGGAATCCAGAATATCATAGTGACGGACCGCGAGTCCGCCGCCAGGGCCATAACGATCCTGGACAACTCCATCGGCAAGGTCTCGTCGCAGCGCGCGAAGCTCGGCGCGTACCAGAACAGGTTGGAGCACACGATCAGCAACCTGACTACGGCGGCGACGAACACGACAGCGTCGGAGAGCCGCATCCGCGACGTGGACATGGCGAAGGAGATGATGGAGTTCACCAAGCTCAACATCCTGAGCCAGGCCGGCAACTCAATGCTCGCGCAGGCCAA
>JAISRE010000109.1 GCA_031273805.1 Synergistaceae bacterium
ATTATACTCGAGGGGGACGTGCCGTCGCCCATCAATCCTCCGGAGGGTTGTATCTTCTCAACAAGATGCCCAAGGGCGATGCCTCGATGCATGGAGGAGGAACCAAGTCTTGCCGCTTCAGATAAGAGCGGAGACGGACATCAGGTTGCATGTTTTCTTTATGCCGGCATGGGGTGAAATCCTGCTTGACGTTGTTAATAAATATATCTACAATGTTTATAGAGAGGATGTGGGCATTATGGCGCAGACAAACATAAACATTCGTATCGATGAAAACCTCAAGCGGGATTTTGATGCAGTTTGTAATGATCTTGGGCTGACGATGACAGCTGCGTTCAATGTATTCGCAAAAACAGTCGCCCGCCGGAAAGCGATTCCTTTTGAGATCACCGCCGAAGAAGATCCTTTTTTCAGCGAGGCGAATCAGAAAAGGCTGCTTCGGGCGATCGCCGACCTCGAAGCTGGTCGCAATTGGCACGAGCATGACCTGATAGAAGACTGATTGATGCGGAAAACATGGTTCGACGACGCGTGGGCAGATTACCTGTATTGGCAGGGGGAGGACAAAAAAACGCTGAAGAAAATCAATCGGCTCATACATGACATTGAGCGCAATGGATACCGCAACCATACATGAAACCACCTATACAGCTGAATGCATAAAACGTTGACAAATAACACACGATAATGTATATTATAGATAATTAACAGGGAGGTGTGAATGATGAATTTCTATACAGCCAGGGATTTAAGAACAATCCCGAAAAGTATTTGGGATAACTTGAAAACATCTGGAGAAGTGGTAATCACCAATAATGGAAAACCCACCGCTCTTATGCTCAATATTGCGGACGATAATTTCGAGGAAATTACTAAAGCGGTACGTCAAGCCAAGGCGATGATCGCGTTCAACAGTATGCGAAAAAAGGCGGCGTCGCGAGGGTTTATGAGCGAAGCCGAGATTGAGGGCGAAATAACCGCATATCGCCTTGAAAGAAGTGAAAAAAAGGAATAATGCTGGTTGTCATTGACACCAATGTTCTGGTTTCAGCCCTCTACTCGCGTGACGGTAATCCAGCCCGCATTATTGCCTTGGTGCAAAACGACGTTCTCACTGCTTGTTACGACTATCGTATATTGGAAGAATATCGAGAAGTCCTCAAGCGTCCACGGTTCGGTTTTAGTGAATGGGAAGTAAACGGTTTGCTCTGGCAAATAGAAAAAGACGGGTTAGCAGTTTCACCCCTTCCGCTTCATGTCGAGTTTGCCGACGAGCAGGACCTCAAGTTTTACGAAGTGGCCAAACACTGCCAAGCCAAACTTGTAACTGGCAACTTGAAACACTTTCCTAAAGATGGTTTAGTGTTATCGGTTAAAGATTTCTTGGCACAAATCGAGGAATAATAATATTTTCTCCTCCATCTTCCCGGCTTGCCCTCTTGTCATCCCCCGGCTTGATCGAGGAACCCATAAATTCCCCAGGTCAAATCAATTCACTAAGCAATTCGGGGTTGCCTGCAGGAGTAGATTCCTTCTCCGCCCCAACGATTGCCGCGAATGACCGCAGGCGATTTGTCATTCCGCCAGCTCGCACGCCCCATCCTCGGAGAGCCCGGTTATGTCCATGACAAGCGATATATCCATGCAGCGCGCCAACATCATTCGCCGCGCCGTCTCAACGGCTGTATGAACCTGTTGCGTTTATCGGCCCAGAAGTAATTCTCCGCCTCACATTATCTCGGAAAAACCTCGTCGCTTACCTTTGCTTTTTCACCCCTTGCGATTCGGCGTAAAATATGCTAATGTTACTTATAATTTAAAAAATTTACGTTATGCGTTGACTGGGGATAAAACTAATGGTTTTTGCTGATACCTCACAAAACGGATCGGGCGTAATTTTCGCAAGCAAGCAAGTACTCTCCCTCTTTGGTAATTTTTTAGTCCAAACCGCCGTTCGAATAGCGTTGGCGCACGTTGTTGGCGCCCGAATAATTCAGACGAGCAAAAAAATAATAAAAGCTTTTTGCGAGGCGCATGGCTTCGTAGAGAGTATATTCGCGCGCGTTTTGCGACGTGCGCTGACTCGCACGTGGGGCTATGGCTGACCTATACTATGGCAATATTTTAGCATGGTTAGTTTTAAGCAGGATGCAGCGATTAAGGATAGATGCTATCCCTTGGATTAAGCGCCTCAGACCAGTTGGAGCAGGTTAAGCTGCGGTTAAAAAGGGTTGGCAAATGAAGGTCGATTTTATAAGAATTATGATGAGGAGGGAATAATGTTGAAGGGAAAAACTCTGTTTTGTGCGTTGTTGGTGTTCTTTGCCGCCTCAATATTCGCGGCTGCAGCCGCTGGGGATCCTGTAAATCCCTATGAACCGGATGGGATGTATGATATTGATATTCTGGAAAGCGTGAGCACAACACCGCCCTCCGCGATGAACGGAGAAGTAACCCCTGACACAACTGTAACAGGCACATATGTGTTCAAACCAGATGTCACAATAAAAGGAATTTATGCAAGAATCTATTCATCGTACAGTCCTGAAGAAGAGGTACAGGGCATTTGGACACCTGGGGCCCGAACTGCAACGTTGAGTTACGCCTTTAATGACATAGGTACGTACTTTGTTGATGTTTATGCAGTCTATACGCTCAGCTCAAATCCAGAAGAAGAACGTCTTGCTGTAGATAATCTATATTTCTACGTTTACGAAGGCGCCGGCGGCGATGACGACTACGATGATCCAGATTGGATGTATGATATTCTGGAAAGCGTGAGTACAACACCGCCCTACGCGATGAACGGAGAAGTAACCCCTGGCACAACTGTAACAGCCACATATTTGTTCCGGTCAGATGTCACAATAAAAGGAATTTATGCAAAAATCACTCCACCGTACAGCCCTGAAGAAGAGGTACAGGGCAGTTGGACATCTGGGGCCCGAAGCGCTGCGTTGAGTTACACCTTTAATCAAATAGGTACGTACTTTGTTGATGTTTATGCGGTCTATACGCTCACTTCAAATCCAGAAGAAGAACGTATTGCTGTAGATAATCTAATGTTCTACGTTTACGAAGGCGCCGACGGCGACTACAATGGCGGAGATGATGACCCAAGCGGCGGCGGCGACTACTATGACGGAGATGATGACCCAACTGGCGGAAGCAGCAGCAATAGCGGGGGCGGTGGATACGATATTGGATGCAACGCGGGCTTAGGCGCTGCCGCTCTTGCGTTGTTCTTTGCCGGATCCATATTGATCAAGCGCAGGTCAAGCTAGCGTTCTGACTAACAAAGACCAACATATGTCAAGTTTTTCACCAAACAGGGGAGGGCAAACGCATCAAAACATTGACTAATGTTGCCAAAGGCTCCAGAAGCGTTTATAACAGTACATCATAAACGTGGTGGGTGATTGAATGGCATTTCAGGAGACAAGTATCAGAGAATATTTTAAGGAACTGACCGATCCGCGTGCGGAGGGCAGGACTCAACATTAAACTCAGGCAAAGTGTATGTTGGCGGCTTCGCGGGCTACGTAACAGGATATTCGACGCTCTCCGGTAACAAATGGAACAAGGGGAAGTCCGGTCAACCATATGCGATAGGATGGGACACGAGAGGAAACCTGTCCGGCCCAAGCAACACCGGTTGCGCGCCTGTTCAGTAGGGGACGGACTAATCGAGAAAACAGTTACTGAGCGAACACTGCGGGCCCCGGGGAACGACCGAACTGGAGCCCGCTTTTTGGGAGGCTCTCTCAAGTTGAAGGTTGGAGAGTCACCTTGTGAGAAAATTTGTTATCCATCAGTTCTGGCGCCAGACACCGCTATTTCCATCACTTTTTGCGATCAGCAATCATGCCGTGTTACTCTATTTATCTCGCATGATGTTGAGGAATATAGCGGGGGAGACAACTAGGATGCCCGTGCAGGTTACGCAACGCCTCACGCACTATTTTTTCTGACAAGTGTTTACGCGCAACATAGTAAATATCCGCTGCGCTTTTCGCTGAAATAAATCCCTCCACTTTATCTTCCGCAGCCATAAGAATAATTTTCTCAGCGTCAAGCCTGAACGGCGCCCTTGCGGCAATGGCGTCGAGCATGACATTCGTGTCGACGAGAACCTTCAATCTTTCAATCGATCCTCTCTTGCGGAGTCAAGATCGACATCGACCGGCAGTATTCCAAACAAGGCGTGCGCGGCCATTACCTTGCCGGATTTGGCGCTTGTTATTCTTGCGACGGGCTTGCCGTCCTTTGTAACGTAAATATCCTGCTCGTCCGCGAGGTCGATGTATTTTCCGGGTTCTATCTTGAGTTCAGAGAGCGATATCTGCACAGCCAAACCTCCTTTTATGATGAAGATTTCAAGCATAAACAGTATATCACCAGAGAGAGAAACTTATACAGTCGGACTGCCGACAATCGACAGGCTCTTCGCCCTTCACAGACGAGTGACAAACCACATTCCTCATGTTGACAATATCTGCTCGCTTGTATAAAATGCTAAAACATATTCAAATGATAGGAAAAAGGAGCCAATAGGTCATGCAGTGTCACTGTGTATCCCGTTATCGCCAACCTTTAGCAACCCTTCGAATGCCTTATCTCTCCTCTTGATGTAATCTCTCGTGTATTTTGCAGTGCTAGTTATGAATAATTAATTCTCAAAAGATGACAGCAACAGCAGCGGTGAACCTTTGCGCGGAGAAGCGCGCTGTTGGCGTATAAATTTTTAAAAACTTGCATAGTAGGTGAACTGATATGACAAAAGATGAATTCGAGACACTTCTCGTTCATGGCGCGTGTTGTAAGGATGATGTGAGCGGGGCGCTGACGGTGCCCATATATCAGACTGTGACGTATCGACAGGGTGAGCTTGGGGTAGAGCCTCCATATGATTACACTCGTTCGGCCAACCCCACTCGCAGGGCGCTGGAGAAGCAGATAGCCTCCCTTGAGGAGGGTAAATACGGTTTTGCGTTTTCCTCAGGCATGGCTGCGATTGCGGCGACCTTTTTTCTCTTTCATTCAGGCGACGAGATTCTCATTTCAAGGGACCTGTACGGCGGAACATTTCGCCTGCTTGAATCACATTTCAAAAATTTCGGGCTCTCCTGGCGTATAGTCGACACTGTCGACCCTGTCAGTTTTGAGGCGGATTTTTCCCCGCAAACCAGGGCGATACTGCTTGAGACCCCCACAAATCCTCTGTTACGCGTAAGTGATATAGAGGAGGTGTCGCGTATTGCGCATCGCAATGGGGCTCTTGTGATAGCGGATAATACATTTCTGTCTCCGTATTTCCAGCGCCCGCTGACACTGGGAGCTGACATAATAGTGCACAGCGCCACCAAATATCTTTCAGGGCACAACGACGTGCTCGCTGGTTTGGTGGTTATAGATGACGAAACGCTTGCGGAGGAGTTTCTGATGATCCAAAAGTCAACGGGGGGAGTTCTTGCGCCATTTGATTCGTATTTATTGATGCGAGGAATAAAGACGCTTGCCCTCCGAATGGATCGTGCGACGGGAAATGCCCAGGTTATTGCCCAATGGCTCTCTTCGCATTGTGCAGTCGACAGAGTCTATTATCCTGGTCTCGAAAGCGATCCAGGTTACGAACTGCAGTTGAAACAGGCCAGCGGCGCAGGTCCTCTGCTGTCATTTGATCTCAATGAAAAACACGATATCAAGAAATTTTTTGCAGCGCTTCGCGTAATAACTCCTGCTGAAAGCCTTGGTTCCGTCGAATCCATGGCCTGTCATCCCGCCACTATGTCGCACGCGTCCATTCCCGCAGAGATTAGGGCCGAGATGGGGATATCAGACAGACTTGTGCGGCTCTCTGTGGGCATAGAGAGCCCAGAGGTGATAAAGCACGACTTGGAGCAGGCATTCAAAAAGGATCGGGGCTAACGTATTTTAAGGAGGTTCTCTTATGAAAAGATCGAAAATACTCGCTTTGTTTCTTGCTCTGGTGTTCTTATTTGCTCTCCAGGCCGGCGCGCTCGCGGTCGAGCTGCCATCGTCGGGGGATTTTTCGGGCAGGCTCGTCATCATACATACGAACGACACACACGGGCGCGACCTCTCCGGCGTCTACACGACTGCTGCGGCAGCGCAGTTGAAGGATGATTACGCATCCGCCGGCGCCGACGTCCTGCTCCTGTCGGCGGGCGACGCGGTTCAGGGCACGCCGCTCGTCAACTTCAGCCAGGGCGCGTCCGCTATCGAGTTCATGAACGCGGCCGGATACGACGCGATGTCGCCCGGCAATCACGAGTTTGACTGGGGCGTTTCGAATCTCAAAAAGCTCGCCGGCATCGCTAAATTCCCGTTCCTCGCGGTGAACATCATCGACACCGGAACGGGAAAGCCCCTGTTTGACGCGAGCCGCGTGATTGCAGTCGGCGGCCGCAATGTAGGCATCCTTGGCATCGACACGCCGGAGACCGCCACATCCGCGCATCCCGATAAGCTGAAGGGCGTCTCCTTCCTATCGGGCCGCGCCATGTACGAGGCTGTCCAGAAAGAGGTCAACTTGTTGAAATCGCGCGGCTGTGACCTCATAATCGCCATCGGCCACCTTGGAGACGACGATTCGAGCGCCGCTGCGGGCAACCGCTCGATCGACCTCCTGGAGAACGTCACCGGCATAGATCTGTTCATCGACGGACACTCTCACACGGAGATCGACGGCGGCGCCATAACCGGCGGCACGCTCCGCGTCTCGACCGGGGAGTATCTCAACCATATCGGAGTAGTCATCTGCGACGGCAGCGCATACGCCGCCGGTCTGCTGAACGAGGGAGATTACAAGGGCGCCGACCCCAAGGTTCTAAAGCTCTTGAGCGACAAGAACGCGGAGGTTGACTCAGCGCTCTCGACCGTCATCGGCAGGGCTGAGGTCGTCTTGGACGGAGCACGCGCGCCCGGCGTGCGCACGAGGGAGACGAACCTCGGCGACTTTGCCGCCGACGCCATTCTCTGGGGAGCAAAAGACTGGCTTGGCGACGGCGCGGCGGACGCCGTGATTATAAACGGCGGCAGCATACGCGAGACAATTCAGGCCGGGGAGATATCCATGAAAACTATGAACATGGTCTTCCCCTTCGGCAACGAGATCGCGACGATCGAGGTCACAGGGGCGGAACTGCTGGAGGCGCTGGAGGCGGCGTGCTTCGCGGCGCCCGAACCATCGGGCGCGTTCCCGCAGGTGGCCGGGCTCTCCTTCTCGCTGCATACGGGCTACATGTACGAAAACGGAGTGCAGTACCCCGACAGCCCGTACTACGCTCCGGCGAGACCGGGCTTACGCGTCCGAGACCTTAAAATAGGCGGAGAGCCGGTCGACCCGGCAAAGACCTACATAATTGCCACAAACGACTTTCTTGCGGCAGGCGGCGACACATACGGCGCGTTCCTAGGCAAGCGCGCGCGAAAGACAGGCCTGACGCTCGACGACGCGCTCACGAACTACACGAGAGCGGTCCAGGGCGGCGTCATCACCGCCCTGAAATACGGTGAGCCCGCGCGCCGCATAAATATCGCGCCGAGCCCGTCATCCGGCGACAAGGACGGCAGCCGACATTAAATAAATTCGTTAGGGGCAGCGCATCATACGCGGAGTTAGGGAATCACTGATTTAATGTTCTTCGAGCGAAATGGAGCGAATTCGTTCTCCGTCGAAACGGTTGTCGCGAAAATGGCCGCAGGCGATTCAGAGCTACGCCCGAGGACCATTTTTGTGACAACCATAAAAATTAGAGCGCGTTGTTCCCGGCGTGAATTTCGCCGTAGGCGCCCATTGCAGCCGAAGGTTATTAAATCAGCGTTTCCTTAGGGAAACGCTGATTAAATCGAAGAAAACACTTCAAGATTTAGCAGGAAAGAGAGATAATATCCCAGAGAGAAAAACCCTTCTGGAGTGAGGCGAATATTGATG
>JAISRE010000129.1 GCA_031273805.1 Synergistaceae bacterium
GGCCGGCAGGCTTATCTCGTGCTGATCGAGGGCGAAGCCGACGTAAACGGAATCCGTCTTGCCGAGCGCGACGCGTTGGAAGCCGTTGAGGAAAACATAACGATAACCCCGATTGGGCGAGCCCACACGCTGGTAATTGAAATGGCAAAAGCCTGACGGCGCCGCATGTCTCCCCAACCGAGAGCATCGAACGCAACCCGCTCGAAGCCTTCAAGGATTTTTACGAAAACGATGAACTCGTCGCGATAACCCGCGAACTTGCAGATGCGTCCGTAAAAATCGTACCACCTGCTGGCAGAAAAAAGAATCCGCTCACGCTGGCATGAGGCGTGTGGTTAAGCGACTTTTGAAGAAGCACAAATGTCCGCTGGAGGATATGAAGAACGCAATCGCCACAGTGCCTTATCGGGCAGTGCGAAATATGGGCTGTGCGTGGTGTTTGCGAATGCGATCCTATGCGCTTTGCATTTGATGTTCTCTGGAAACCCACTCATTGCGATGATCTTCGCCTCTATCGGAGCGCTAGCGCTGGACTGCGTCACTCAAAGTGTCCTCCGTCGCAAGGGGTTTGTAGGACAAGATAAAAGCGCCCGCAATAAATTGTAGAAATTATCAAACTCGCCTTCCTCCGCGCACACCGATTCAGAGTCCGAAAAAACGGGATTGAACAATCAAGACCGCGAAATCACATTGGCTGGCCGCTCTTTAGCCGGAGCTTTGGGTCAAGCGGTCTCCAATATCTCCTGCGGATGTCTGTAAAAGTTCCAACCGCTTCGCATCGATAAATCTCGCGAAATTTTATAACATGCCTACAGTTCAGAGGCGCAATAAATAAACTGGGGGTGCTTGGTTATGCGGTTCAGTCGAATGATAATCGAGGCGGAATCACCTGAGCAGTATGGCTATGATCGAATCAGGTACAATCTCACGGAGAGTTCCACGACCGATAAGAGCCTGAAAGATGTCGGCGTCAGACTGCGAGAGGACATGGCGCTTTCTTATGGCGATCACCTCGGCCAACCGGCGCTCAGAAATCTGATAGCACAAAAGTACGATGCTTCCCCTGATAACGTTATGGTTACTGCGGGGGCTTGCATGGCTCTCTTTATTGCATACAGCGCGCTGCTCTGTCCAGGGGACAGAGTCCTTGCGATGCATCCAAACTATCCGGCTAATATAGAGATACCGCGTTCATTGGGCTGTGAGGTCGACTTGTACGGGCTGACGTTTGAAACCGAATACCGCATGGACGTCGATCGATTGATATCCATGATAAAACCGGAGACTAAGGTGGTCAGTATAACCTACCCGCACAACCCGACAGGAACAGTGACTGACGAAGAGAGTTTGCGCAAGCTTATGGGAGCGTGTGAGGCAAATGAGTGCTACCTGTTGTTCGACGAAACTTACGGAGACCTGACGGTTGGCACGCGTCTCCCGCACGTCTCCGGCATGAGTAAATACGGTGTCTGCGTCGAATCCCTGTCCAAGGCGATAGGCGTCCCGGGGATAAGGATCGGATGGGTCGTGGCAAACGATGAAAATCTCTTCGGACAAATGCTCGCCGCACGCGAGCAGATGTGTATATGCGGGTCTGCGCTGGATGAGGAGTGTGCGCGCCAGATAATGGAAAAACACAGCGAACTGATGTCCCAGATAAAGTGCGAAGTGGATGAAAAACGCGGTATAGTATGCGATCTGATGGAAAACCAGAGTTTTCTCGATTGGGTGAAACCCCAAGGCGGCGTCGTGTTTTTCCCTCGGATAAAATCGGATATTGAGATTGACGCAGCTGAATTTTATAAAACGCTCAACGACAAGTACGGCGTTTTTGTCGGACCTGGCAGGTGGTTCGACATGGATGACAGATATTTCCGCATAGGCTATGGGTGGCCATCGAAAGAGGACGTGAGCCAAGGGATGCGTCACATTATAGATGCCCTCCAAGATGTGTGCGGGAAGTAAGTTGGAGCTGCCCTATGCCGTACGACGTGACGATAACAGATGTTCTTCGCGCCGCTAAAACTATATCTGGAAGGGTAAGGCACACGCCGATGGAATTTTCTCCGTCATTGGGGAAAGCTGTCGGCGCAGAAGTCTGGCTCAAACTGGAGAACCAGCAGATAGCCGGTTCATTTAAAATCAGAGGGGCACTCAATCGCATGTCGATGATGAACGCAAACGATCGCGAGCGAGGCGTAATTACGTGCTCCAGTGGGAATCATGCGCAGGGAATGGCGATTGCCGCGAGGACGCTCGGGATCAGGGCAGTGATATGCGTGCCGGGACAGTGTCCTCAAATCAAACGAGAAGCGATAATCGAAATGGGAGGCAGTTACGTCGAACTGCGAATCATAGGGACGTTTTTCGACGAAGCCGAGGAAGAAGCGCAGAGGATGGCCGACCGCGAGGGACTGCTCTTCGTCTCCGCTTTCGACGATCCTTTGGTCTCGGCAGGACAGGGAGTTGTCGGGCTTGAGATATTGCATGACGAGCCTGAGCTTGACGCGATCATCTGTCCAATCAGCGGCGCCGGACTCATTCGCGGAGTCGGGGTTGCCGCAAAGGCTCTGCGGCGTGGCATAAAGATCTGGGGCGCGCATGCGAACGCAAATCCGTCGTGGCAGGAGGCCCTCAGAATAGGCAGAGTAGAACCTGTCGTCGAGGAGATCAGCATCGCAGACGCCTTGGGAGGACATGCGTGTCAGAATCATTTCGATTTCGTCAGGGATGAGTTGGAGGGAGTTGCCGGAGTAAGCGAGCGCGAGATCAAAAACGGAATAAAATTCCTTCTTCGCGAGCACCGGCAGGTTGCCGAAGGAGGCGGCGCCGTTGCCGTAGCCGCTCTGCTAGCGGGCAATATAGATGTGGCTGGGCTCAAAGTATGCGCAGTTGTTTCTGGCCGCAACATCGGCTTGGAAGAATTTACAAAGGCTATCGGAGAATAAGAGGGATTCTCTTCATCGCGCAGTTTATCGTCGCTACGCACGCATTGATAAGGAGGGTGTACCCATGTATGAACTAAGGATTTTGGATGCAGTGCAATTCAACGAACTTGTGAGCATGGATGACATAATCCCGGGGGTTGAGGAGGCCTATCGCTTATACTCTTCGGGAAAAGCAGGGCTTTTTCCAATACTCAACCGCGAGTTTGATCCAGGACGGATCGATATGGATATAAAGGCCGGATACTTGGACGACGCAGACATATACGGACTCAAAATCATAGGCTGGAACCGGGATAACCCTGCGTTGCTCGGCGTCCCTGCGCTCGCGGGGCTGATAGTGGTCATGAGCATAGAGCGCCAGCAACCTATAGGGTTGCTCGAAGCATCCCCTGTTACATTCCTCCGCACCGGCGCTGCGGGCGCAGTCGGCGCGAAGACGCTCGCGCGACCGGCTTCAGAGAGCGCCGTCATCGTGGGAGCAGGTTCACAGGGGCGCGCTCAGTTAATGGGGCTCACGAAGGTGATGAAAAATCTCAAGAGAGTCAGCATCTTCGACATGACGGACAACACCGCCAATAAGATGGCCATGGAAGCGGCGTCGCAATACCCCGGCATCACCGTGACTGCCGGCTTGTTTGCAGAACTGGAAGAACACGTGCGTTCCTCTGACATTCTGGTCACCTGCACCCCGTCAAAGCAGGCGTTCATAGGAAACGGTTGGCTGAAGAGGGGCGCTCACGTCAATGCAATTGGCGCTGATATCCCCGGCAAGGGCGAGATTGATCCTGAGTTGCTGGCTTCTGCAAGCGTCTTCGGCGACTCACGCTCCCAAGTTTCCCAAAAAGGAGAGAGCCAACACGCAGTTGCGCTTGGCCTCATAGCCGCTGAGTCGATCACGGAGATAGGAGAGGTTTTGAATGGGACAAAGCGCGGCAGAATGTCAGACGACGAGATAACGTTGTTCGACGCGACCGGAATGGCGCTGCAGGACCTCTTGTCAGCGAAGATAGCCTTCGCGCGGGCTGAGGTAAGAAGAGTTGGGACAATTGTGAAGATCGAGCAGGAGAATTTATAATTACACTGGGAATTACAGGTTGGGCGAGAATGGAAAACTCGTGCCTTTTTTCAGCTGTATGACGCGAATTTACAACAATCAGCTTGCCGCAATTTTGCAGATTTTTCCTGATCCTCGGCGAGGCTTCTTTTAAGCATCGTCATGCATCTTGGTTTTTATCCTGCGCAGTTTAACGGCCAGTGAGAGCTGCTCTTCAAAAGAAGGGTCGTCGGGCTTTATGCTTAAGATTTTCCTGATGCCAGCGATCCTGTATCT
This sequence comes from Synergistaceae bacterium, assembly GCA_031273805.1. Lineage (GTDB taxonomy): Bacteria > Synergistota > Synergistia > Synergistales > Synergistaceae > JAIRKI01. The sequence continues at coordinate 4,279 of JAISRE010000129.1, forward strand.
CACTGTATTTTCATGTGTAGATAGAACATGCGCAGCGTCCCTGACGCTTCCTCGGCATTCTTCATAAACCATAGCGGCACCGAGTAGATCTGTGCCGTTCTGGATGTCGTGTTCAATTATCGGGGTTATGATGGAGTTGTAAAAATCGTCGGCCCACTCTGTTTCCGCCTTAGGAAAAAGCAGCTTATAGACGCCAAGTTCGTCATAACGGCTGCGGCTCCTGCCTGTTATCGATGCATGGACAGCCGCGTACCAACACTGAAGCAGAGCTTTCTTGAAATTGTAGAGAAAATACTGCACATTGCTCTCTCCCACACAAATATTCTTGCCCTGGAGGCCAGTGTCAACGCACAGATCGCTCAAAATTTTACGGGAGTCGGCGAGGTTGCCGCCGGGTGCGGAATATACATAGAACAAGCCGCTCATGTGCCTGATCAGGGCTGAACTCCTGCTTGCCCACCGCGACAGCAGAACCGGCAGCCGGTTTATGTCGCTCTGATCATTCAAAGCGATGTAGAATGCTATGAACGTATTGCACAAAGAGGGATTTATCTCAAGCGCCATTCGCTGGATATTCATTTTGTCGCAGTCGTTGTGCAGGATGGAGGCGATGATCCGCTCCGCCCCGTCCGCGTCATGGGCTGATTTTATAAGCTCGTTTACCAGTATGATCGCGTCTTCGAAAAAAAGACTCTCGTCGGTGAACACGAATATCGGAAAATTATTCTTGTTGGCATAGCGTATCGCCTCCTTTTCTATCTCTAGCGAAAAGACGTTTTTTATCGCAATGCCGCTGCTTTTGCACAGGAAAAGCTTTTTGACCGCATCCGTCAGGAAAGAGGGGTCGTCCTTCGCGTACAGGAAAGTCGATAGAATAAATTCGTTAGGACGCCAGTGATTGTCGGTGCAGTGAGCCATTCCGGCTTTCGTGAATTCAAAATCCAGAATGCCGACCTTGGCCACGGCCCGGTCAAGTCCGCCAGCCCCCGCGACAAGCTTCAGGGTTCTGAGTCGATCGATGTTCGTTATATCCTGAACGGTTACGCCCATCTTATCACGCGACAATCCGCCGTTCTTCATCCGCAGGATAGATATGGCGATCGCGCCGCGCCGCTTCTTTAAGGAGACGGAACGACTCCTTAGCGCGCCTTATGCTCCACGAGTCCATGATTTATCACTTCCTTACATAGATAAAGCCGTCCATTATCCGCCTTGCAGTCCGTTGAACCGCGACTCCTCTCACGGTAGTCTCTTCGCCCGTCGCGACATCGGCGTACATGGTCATTACACCGCCGGGATGTCCGATACGTACTGGAGCGTTGCTTGAAAGCTCGATGCCAAGGTCGCACAGCGCCCTTCTGACAATGGTTCCCTTGATGAGCGCCGATGCGGCTACCGCGCAGGCGGAGGTGAGAGGCGACGCCTTGTGGCATCTGGACACGGATATGATTCTGACGCAGATGTCCATATCTGCCTCGCTCACTTCACGGCCGGAGATGTCGACGTAATTTTTCGGCCCCGAGAAGAAGCCAATCTTTGGAGTTGCGGGAGACTCCTTCGAGGCAGACGAATGCGGGATCATCCCCATCGCAAACGCCGCTTCTCCCCGGACCCTCTCCAAAATCCCGCAAACTCGTTCATTGTTATCGACCTCGGCGGGCGATTCGGTCGCCGTCATTCCAATATCTTCCGCTCGAACAAGCGCCATCGGGTTGGAAACGTCCAACAATGTCGCCTCAATCGCTCCGAAACCGGGGA
>JAISRE010000139.1 GCA_031273805.1 Synergistaceae bacterium
TACAGCATAGACATCGACGGCCTTGTGCGCAAGGCTGTGCGCGAGATATACGGCTCTCGCGGCGAAGAGTTAATCAATGCCCACCTGTTTGAGATCACCAACACCGCCCTTCAGCAGGCTGTCGATACTTCGCTCAGTGGGATCGCGGAGTCCGACCCCGATTTTGTGCAACAATTCAAAGAAAATACAGCCGTCTTTGCCGCCTTCAAGAATCACCAGCAGACGAAGGAAATAGCCGCGCTCCTGTACGACGAGAACGGGAAATTGAAGCCATTCTATAAGTTTCGACGTGAGGCGCTACAGATATCGAAAGACTATAATGTTACCTGGTTGCAGACCGAGTATAACACAGCCGTGCGCGCGGCTCGCATGGCAGCCAATATGAAGAAGTATAAGAAGACCTCCCATCTGTATCCCAATCTGGAATACATTGAAACATCGTCAGCCCACCCCAGGGCGAGTCACCTCTCGTATGTGGGCACCATCCTCCCGATCGAGCACCCTTGGTGGAATGATCATCTGCCGCCATCGGACTGGAACTGCGCCTGCTCAGTCAGGCCAACCGATAAGCCGGCGACACCGGTACCCGACGGCGAATATACGCCTCCGGTGTTTCGTAATAACCCGGAGCGGACAGCTGAGTTTCTCAATATCAAGGAGACGGCTTATTGCAAACATACGGCAGAGAGTCTGGAGGGGGAGATAAAAGAAGTCGCGGGCGACCTGCTTAGGACATCACAGTGTGAGGTGTTGGAAACATACGAAGGGAAAAACGGAGGCTATCTGAAGGTTGTCAAACAAAACAAAGCTGAGCGAGATAAAAATCTGATCACATATAAAATTATGGCAGATAATGGCGGGCGATATTCGTTGCTCGAAGAACTGCCCGGGGACAAGGTTAAAAATCCTGATGCGTTCAACTTTAAAACATTGCGCAATTCTGAGGCTAAGCACCCGATAACGCCTAATGGACAGAAAGCCATACAGCGTTCTATCGAGCAGGCTGCCAAGCAGGCGGATGAGATAGTCATACGCCTAAACCAGGAATATCCCTCGTATTCATTATATAGAGGGCTTTACGCTGCCCTGCAAAATACACACACACAAAACGTTAAAGTGATTTTTATTCTGCGACCGGGGCGTAAGCCGCTTGAACTGGACGCGGATAAATTGAGGAGCCGGTTTTTCGGCAAATAAAGTAGGGAGAATATTTTTTATATTCTCCCCGCTTGGGCCAGCGAACCCCCTGAACGGAGATTCTCTGTGCTGCAAATATAAGAATTTAATTTTGATTTAAACAATAATTAAACGGAATATATGGAGATAGATGCTTTTGCACGTGAATTTAACGAGAAGATGAGCCAAGTCAAACAGTTTGTCGAAGGCGAGGATATTAAAGATATCCTCGGAACAGAGGCCGTGAATCACTTCAAAGAATCCTTCAAAAATGAGGGCTTCGAGGATAAACAGGTCGTTAAATGGGCAGATGTCGAACGGCGTGATCCTGCGAGCAAATGGCATGGTCATTCCGGACAGACGGGCAAGTTCTCTACAGCACGCACCCAGGCACCTATCCTCTCCGGAGAAACGCGTGAGTTGCGCGAGTCCATCTCGTATGTGAAGATACCCACCGGCGCTCGGATCACCAATGATACGCCTTATGCCGCCGTGCACCAGTTCGGCCTACAGGCTAAGATATACGGGAAAAAGGCATTCACCATGATTGCCCGCCCCTTCATGGGAAAGAGCGTGGTGCTAAAAGAGAAGATAGAAGGAAAGATAGAAAATGAAATTAAAAACATATTGAAATGAGAACAATTTACAGCAGCCTCGTAGCGAGGTTAAAAGAAAAGGTTCCGGCGCTACGTTGGATTGATTTTGACTTCGGACAGCTGGAGCAAGCCTCTGCGGGGCAAAATCCTCCGGTCGCTTATCCCTGTGCCCTTGTGAGTATTGCTATTCCGCGTTGCCACGATCTGACGGAAACGATTCAGACGTGCGAGGCGCGGATCACACTCCGCCTGGCGTTCAATCCGCTCGCCTCCGGGCGAACAGCTGCGAACGCTCCGGGCGACGTGCGCGAGCAGGCACTAAGCCCATACGATACCATAGCGGATGTATATGCTGCCCTGCAGGGCTTTGAAAACGGGCATTTCAACGCGCTCTCTCGCGTCTCCCAGGAGAAGGAATCCCGGAACGATATCTTTATATACAGGATGGTGTTTCGTTGTGAATTTGAGGATGAAACGGCGAAATCAGAAATTTATACATAGTTGAGAAGCGGGACTTATGTCCCGGTTTTCTAATTCGCGTATCTCACGGCGGGCGCTACGGGCTAAGTAATTGTTGAAGGTGGCATACGAAATGTGGTAGCGGTCGCGGACGAGGTGCTCATACACCCAGCGCTGAGACTGCCCCTTCTTACGCGCCTGGAAGGTAATCTCCTTTATCTCCATAATTCTTGTTAGTAGATTTCGTTGATTGTACGCCATTTTATTAATGCTTTTGCCTATGGTGCAAAATTAAATATTCTGTCTCGTAATAAAAAATATAAATCATTTTAATCGCGCATAAAAAAAAGGTAACCTGGATAGGCTACCCTTTTTTTTGATTGTTGGCCAGGCTCAGTTTTCCTGAACCGGGGCGCCGGCTTTGTCGTTAAATGAAATTTCTACTATGTCTAATCCGCGACTATTGTATAAATTAAACTCTTCGGATACTCCATGCTTGATTTCTCCGATGACGTAAACAGTAGCATTTAACCGCTGAGCGATATCCGCCATCTCCTCGCGTAGCACCCCCTCATTATACATATTGAGTTGAATGGGGAAATGTTTTTCAAAAAAGTCTACAATCTCCGTCGAGAAACCTCTCTTTAAAATCTCTCGACGCGGCATAAAACCATGCAGGAGGATTACATTCTCCCCTACACGGTGTTTGATGTCAATAATCCGTTCCCGAATTTCACTGAAATCCCGACCTTTTAAAGTAAATGATAAAATAATTGTTTCCATATTTTTTTTGTTTTATATTTCTAATTGCACGTGAAAATTATATTCGTATCGTAACCGCCGTATTTGCGTTATGCTGTCAGGATTTCCCGTTGGCGGGAAGTAGATCGTTCGCTGTCGGGTGTTGCACCGGATGCCCTTCTTCCGGAGCCGGTACAATAGATTTGCCCTACATCTGCGGGCTTTCGGGGGGGGGGGGGATTCATGATTCATGATTCATGATTTTTATTGTTTAAAATAGAGCCAATTGAGTGCTTTCCTTAATAGGATCAAAGGTTATGCTCTCGCCAACCATTACCATTTTTTTGCCGTCGACTTTGATCAACATACCGTCGTAGCCGGATTTGCGCTCTCCCTCGCCAACCGCTCTGTTGTGTTCGCTATATGTCAGCGGCCTCAGGCTACTACGATAGAGGGATGGGGGCACGATCTCATACCCCCAGACGCTTATATACCCTCCATTACCGGTGATCGATCCGGTAATGACATAGTTTTTATTGCCAAGCCGTACCCCTTCTGCCACTCCTTTCTCGGCTATTGACTGACAGGATATTTTTAATGTCATCTCCTTGAATTTTGAACGTGAAACATATATATCCATATCGCATTATTTCCAATAAATTACAAAATCCACTTTGTCGGCCGCATGACTTTCGACGGCGTATCCGAGCGCGGAAAGTCGCTCGCGCAGGGAATGAATGATGTCTATCGTTCCATCCGCTAAATAGCGAAGACGAAAACCGCCACGCTTCGCTTCCTGCCTGACCAGTTCAAAAACATCTTCTAAATGTTTATTCAATACTTCCGAACCCTGAAGGGCTATTTCCCTTGCGTCCGCTGCTGTTAACTCTCTTACCATTTTTTTTTGATTTTAAATTTTCCGGCATCCATTCGACAGTCACGTGCGCTTCCAATCTGCCACTGCCGCCGCAGAAGTCGCACTTCTCTTTTTTAAACACATCTTTCTTTACCTCGACGGGTGTGAAATACCCTCTGCCCGAGCAAGCCGGGCAATTAAAATCCGTATATTGAAAACTGCATGTTTTCTGTCGATATTGCGGGGGGTTAATAACTAATATTTGTTGTTTGACACTCATGTTGTTTATGTCTATGTGATTAATTAAATCATACAATCTCACGGCTTCTCTGTCCTTGAATTTCAGTAGCTGCGTGAACCTTCTGACGCCCGACAGCACGGTGCAGTGTTTCCTGTTAAACACCTGCGCTATGCGATTGTAGCTAAGCCCTGATGCACGCATGACGTACCAGATGGCATGCCGGGCATCGGTCACGCCTTGGGCGCGACCGATGCCTGTCAGAGTAGACTCCGGCATGTTGACGGCTGTTGCGAAATTCGCGATCGAGATCATGACGGCTGTTCGCTTGAGAGGTTGCCGGCGACGCCAGCTCCCGGGTTGACAACAACTCCGCCGGCGACCTCTTCATCTACATCTGTAGTAATCAGGCTCACCGACGTCGTGGCGGATGACACTTGAAATTTGAGACCAATCTCCTCAAATCTTTTGAATGAGGACTTTATTTCTTCAAGAATGCGCCTCTCCGCCTCGCTTTTGTATGACGCTTTGCGGCTAACAACAACGCCTTTTATCTGTATCTTCCGGGGTTTATGTCCCGCCGGTGCACTTACGGTTACCGTTACTATATGCACATAATGTTTCATGATTGTTATTTTTATTTTTTATTTCCCAAACACCTTTTGGCAACCGGCAGAGCCAGTTGCCAAAAGGTTGTAATAAACCAAATAAATCTTGCGCAGTAAATGTTTCGGAAAACATAGACTTGTACACCCGGAGTTCTATTCCCTTTTCGTCTGTTTTTGAAAGACAAAAGGAATCCGCGTTTTCTAATGCAAGAAATAGACCGGCGGCGGCCTTGGTGCTTTGGTCAAGGCTTACCTTTTTTTGTATGTCCCTAAGCCTTGCCATAGACGAATATATCATGTATCTGTGTTTCACTCACGGATGAGATGGAATAGTCCTCCATCGTCCCTTTCATGCCTTCCCTTATCGCACACAGAGCCTCTTCAATATCACACGCCTGCGCCATCATGACGACGGATGTCTTTTTTTCTACACCGCTCTTATAGTCGAGGGCGATAAAACAAACCTTAGCCTTAAACCAGCGATCGCCATTTTTATTGAAAAACATTTCTCCAATCTTAGCCCGCCGGACGGCAGATATGACAAATTCACCACTGATATATTCCTTTAATTCTTCAATAGCCCGCGCTTCTGCTTCTGCGTGAGAAAGAGCGTCCACCAAGTAAGACTCTGTAACTTTTTTTTGAACGCCGGAAGGTGAAATCTTCTCGTAATTTACTTTTACTTCAAACCAATTATGCATAACGACATGATTTAAGTTGTTTATAACCTGTTGAATGAAGGCTCCAGTTTCCGCCATACACCCAGATCGTCGCGACGGTAGAAGTAAAAATTGATAGCAGTGCCTTCGGTGATATTACTCTCTTTAAAGAGTTGCATGATAGAAGAGTATTCCGGATCGCTGAACTGACTTTCCAGATCATAGAGTTTGGAGATGCTCTTGTAATCCAGATCACCGTATTTGTTACGCTCCAAGAGCGTCATGGCGAGTTGGTACATAGGATTTTCCGTACCGTCTTTGCGGTTTTGTATCCACGCTTTTAAGAAGTCAATAAGCCGGGCAGCGGCTACATCGGCGCGTTCGTCAAAGCGTTTCACCTTATTACTCTTAATTTCCCATTTAAAGTTATCTTCCCGGAGGGTGTAACTTAGTTGCCCCGGACTGCGGAGCTGTCCGTATTCCGACATCACTTCGCGGAAGGCGGTGGACTCTTTAACGCATAAATTCGCAAAGCCCTGCACATCCTGACATATTGTCTCAACAGACCGCTGCACGCGATGCATCAGTTCCGCGCGTATGCCTTCGTAGGCTTC
>JAISRE010000157.1 GCA_031273805.1 Synergistaceae bacterium
TTCGCCGGCATTACCCGGATCAGGTTCCAAGGGTCGAGGCTTTCGCCTCCTCTCAGCTCATCTGATAAAGAACTGCGTTCTTTATCAAGTGGGCTCCCCCGATGCAGTTATATGTTGCTACTTTTTAAGCCTGTTGTCAATACGTACGTTAATTTTTACCTGAAACTACGGCTTCAACACTCTGAGCGCTCCTATAACGCTATATGCTGGCGGCGCCATATAGAGCGGCATCGTTGCCAAGCTGCGATATCTTTAGATTGAACATAGCCTTAAACGGTCTGGAGAGGTATGGCAGGGTGCGCTTGTGAAGGGCTTCCCCTATCCCCTCGGCTCTGCTCATTCCACCTCCAATTATTATCAGCTCGGGGTCAAGCAAGTGGCATGTTGAGGCTATCGCTCTGGCCATCGCGTCAAGAGTCGCGTCTATTACGATATCCGCGCCGTGGTTACCTCTCATCATCCACAGTTCGCCGAAATCGGCAGGCAGGCCAAGTTCGCGCGCCCTCCGCGATGTGCCGTCGGCAGCCGCAAACGTCTCGGCATGACCCATACCTCCACATCCGCACGGAGCATCTCCGCGCACAACAAGATGCCCTGCCTCGCCTGCCATTCCGTGGGCTCCGGCGAGAAGCCTGCCGCCTGAGATGATACCGCAGCCTATGCCGGTACCCATAGTAAACGTAACGAAGTCCTTAATTCCCACCGCGTCTCCGGCGCTGCCCTCGCCCAGCGCGTAGCAGTTAGCGTCGTTTTCGATTTTTGAAGGTATATTCAGGCTGCGCGCCGCAAGGGCGGCAGCCAAGCCGACCGGAATGTCGAGATCATCCCACTCCCTCGGAAAGTTAGGCATCCTGCGCACGTGTGTGCGATCACCATCTATCATGCCTGGAACAGCAACCCCCACTCCGGTCACGTCACATCCTTCAGCCAGATTCGCTATCGCGTCGGCCATGACGTTCATGACATCCGACACGCCCCTCCCCCGAGGAGTACTGTCTGAGATTGTCCGCACAATATGCGGTAATACCCCAACCGTGGAGTCTGAGACAAGAGCCGTCACCAAGGTATGTCCCCCAAGGTCTATTCCGATCTTCATTTTTTCATCCCTGCAGTCGCATTAAACGGCGTCACACATTGAACCTTATCTCTATTATATCTCCGTCTCTCACTCTGTAATCCTTGCCCTCCAGCTTCAATACGCCCTCGTCACGACAGTTTGCGTATGAATCTCCGAACTTGGTATAGTCGGCGTATGAGACAACCTGTGCCCGTATAAATCCCCTGGCCAGGTCGCTGTGGATGGCGCCTGCGGCGTCAACCGCGTTATCTCCGTCGCGAAGCGTCCACGCGCGAACCTCATCCGGACCGCAGGTGAAAAAGCTGATGAGGCCAAGGGTACGATAGGCCGTCGCTATGAGGCGCTCACGTCCCGGTTCTTCTATGGTCAGGCCTTCCGTGAACTCAAGCGCCTCATCTGGAGTGAGATCCGCAAGATCCATCTCAAGACGCCCATAAACGCGAATCGCCGTGACGGAGCGCGATTCGATCATACTCTTCAGTTCCTCACCCCTTGGAACATTATCGATTTCAGGCTCGGACTCGTCCATATTGAGAACCACTATCTGAGGCTTGATCGTGAGAAACGTGAACCCGCGAAGCGCTCTCCCCTCCTCCGAGGTAAACTCCATCTCCCTTATCGGACGCTCATCGAGGAGGCAATCCTTGCACCGTACCAGAAGATCGCGCTCAACTACCTCGTGCGCCAGTAGTTTTTTCTTTGAAGACAGCTTTTCGAGGCGATTTTCCACAACTCCCAGATCACGAAAGATAAGCTCCATGTCCAGTATCTCCCAGTCACGACAGGGATCGACGCTGCCCTCGGGATGGGAGACCGCCTGGTTGTTAAAACACCTTATCACGTGTATCAGAGCGTCAGCTTCAGCCGCAAACGACAAAAAAGAGTTGCCAAGCCCCTCCCCTTTTCCCGCTCCGCGCGAGAGACCGGCAAGATCGACGAACTCCACCTGCGCCGGCGTAGTTTTTTTAGGTTTATGCACTGCGGTAAGTCTATCAAATCGAGGATCTGGAACATCCACCACTGCCCTGTTAGGATCGGTTTTTCCCCCAGGATATGGCTTTACCTCAGCTCCCGCTCTTGTAATAACATTAAAAACAGTACTCTTTCCACTTAGTGGAAGCCCAACAATCCCACAGTGCAACATCCAGAACATCCCTCCGGTTTAAATTCACCTGCAAATTCGATGAAGTACGCATAACCCAACTGAGCTTTATCCATAATTATACCATGTTTCTTTTACTCAAATATCAAAATAATATCCGAAAAGCAAGAAGGTTTTTTGCCCAAAATATGGAACATCCTTTCTGAGAGATCATGTATAATGTGATGGATTTATCTATGAATTTTGTGGGATTACGCTCCACAGCCGTTCAGTGGATATAAAGGCTGGTGTGATAATAATGAGATGGTTGTATTTCCCTCCGGTATTTTCTTTTTTCATCCTTATGCTGACCGCCATTCTCCACAGGCGAGACGCCGCTATTTATGTCCCTCCGCCCGTGTGGGGGATGACGATAGCGGCCTACATATTCATGTGCGCCATCTCCCTCTGCTTCATAATGAGAGACGATGACAGATATAACTTCGGCATCTCCACATTTGCCCAGGGACTTTTGCTGACGGTCCTATCCATGCAATTCGGCGTAAACTTTTTGTCTCTGGTGGGAATCGTTCTGTTTCTGGTGGGCTTGGTATCAATGTTCATCTATGCCACTAACAGAATATCGACGGACTCTCTCTCCTCGCAAATGACGGAGACCGGCAGCGAAACCTCAGAACAGCAGCTCTCACGAGAAACACTGTTAGAGAAACTCGCGCTTCCAATATGCTATACGGACGCCAAAGGGGTAATTGCAGGGGCCACATCCGCATTTTCAGAGGTTGTAGGCAAGGAGCAGGCAGACATGTACGGCATGATGATAAACGATGTTCTGCCAATAGATAACGATGACGCCGTATTCGAGTCAGGGACGTGGTGGATAACCCAGACCAAGGACGGCGCGCGCTACTACTTCTCGCTGTCACCCACTCAAGATGGTAAACCAGTCGTTGCGTCAGACGAATCGAGCGCCCCCTCCGGCATTCTTCTCCACGATCAGGCAACCGGCCTTTATTCGGATGAATACCGCAAAATCAGGGGGCCAGAGGAGGTAAGCCGCGCGCAAAGATACAAACGACAGCTGTCGGGATTGCTCCTCGCTCTTACATTTGAACCGGCGAGCGACGTGAATCTATCGCCTCAGCAGAGCGATATGCTTCGAAACGCGTTTAACATGAGAGTTCAATCGACTCTCCGCACCACGGACTGCGGATTCTTAATGAATGACGGACGCATACAGATACTGCTGCCAGAGACGCCTCAAGCCGGCGCCAAAACGCTGATGAGCCGCCTTACAACGCTGCCTCAGGATGTTTTCGACGATGAGATTCGCGGCGCGGTCAACCCAAAGGTGAGGTCTGGAATGTTCTTCTACAATGGCGCCACCAGAATGGAGTACGGAATATTTTTCGCGTCCCTCGAAGAGGCGTTCCTCAAGAGCAAAGAGGGAGCTATTGAAGTTTCTTCAAACGAAGCTCCTTCAAATAAAGCCGCGTAAAGGAACTGCTGATTCTCTAAAAACCTACTTTGGAGGGGGTATTCCTGGTTATCCAGAGAGTTCGCAGATGACTTACCAGTTCTTCGTCCGCAAGTCCGTCAACAGGAAGACTGGCGCCGATCTGGAATGTCTTTATTGCGTACTTTGTTTCATCGTTCTCCTCCCCGCTCAGAGCGCCCTGATACAAGCCCATGAGATGAAGGTATTTCTGCGCGCTCCATATAGTGCGTGATCTTTCGTTGCTCGATGCAAGCTTCACCCGCTCCGGCATCATCATATTCATCGATTCGTCCAGAGCGTCACTGACGATATCCGTTTTTCGCTCCTCGACAAGATCTTCAGCGCGCTTCATGTCGCGCTCTCTGTATTCGATGATCCTGGCCAGGATATTGTACTCCTCGACCATGTCGTTATAGGATCCCAGAGATTCTCCCCTGTCCACCAATTTTTCCATTACATCCAATTTAATCCGTTCCCTCAGGAGCCACGCAAGCTCAGGAGCGCTCCACACACCGCGTCTAGCGGCATCGGGACGGACAAAATCACCGGACGCCGACGCAACATCAAGCGGAGCGCGCGCGTTTTTCACGTAGACGTCAGGGTTCTGTATCATGTAGCGCACCTCCCTCACCTCGTTCACTATGTACGAGGCGAGGATGAGAAAAGATATTACCACCGTGTAGATGAGAAATTTTTTCATTCCGTTCATGGGGCTTCGCGCCTAGCTGTCAGGGTTGGTCAAATGACAAGAGAATACCTCTCCACAGGCGCGTATGAGTCCGTAAAAGCCGGGGTATTCGGCTCAAAAGGAGAAGTCCATCTGTGACCCAACAGAGAAGAAATGTATTCGTTTTCCGGCGCCCTGACTGGCATTTCATCTGTTGCCAGCGCAACTATCATAACGTTCTGCCTGGCCGATATTGTGTTTGGCTGGGTAGCTGGAAATATCATCACAGTGGGGAATACAGACGCGATGCTCGAATATATGCCGTTGAAAAGTTTCCCGTCTATCGAGGATATGATGTTGACTATGAACACTCCGTCATCTGAGAGCAAGCTCCTGATGTTCCGCATGCACTCCACAGTTGTAAGGTGGAACGGAATGTTATACGAGGACCCAAAAACATCTCCGAATATCGCGTCGTATTTCAGCTCGCCTGATGCTGCCGCGCGATTCACGAACTGACGCGCGTCCTCGTGGAATATTCTCATCCCAGGCCTGTCGACGAGGTTGAAATATTCGCGCGCAACAGCAGTTATGCCGGGATCCAGCTCGACCACGTCAACCCTGACATCCGGCTTGGTCGCTCCCAGATGCTTCGGGACGCAATATCCTCCGCCTCCGAGCATAAGGACATTTGCCACATCCGGCTTGTAGTGGAATGCCAGATCATAGAACTTCGTGTAATCACTGAAAAGTTCGTTTGGATTGTCTATATACATCAGAGATTGGGCGCCCATCGGATCCGTTTGAAGCATCCTCACCCTCCGATTTACGGCAAGAGCTGTACGCTCCATTATTCTTATGCTGTTGTAGCGCGTATTAATGGTGACACCTTCAGGTTTCATTGACAAAACACCTGCCTCGCTCAAAATTCCAAGCCGAACGTATATGGATATGGCTACTATGGAGAACAGCAGAGTCAAGCCTTTTGGATATACGAGAAAAGCGGTCAAGCCAAGCGCGACAGCCACGGCCAGGAGAATAGTCGACGACTGCAAAAAGGAGATGAGCACAAATCCTCCGAGAAATGTCCCAAGTATGCTTCCAGCCGATGACAGTGCGGAGAAACGGCCCACGATTGTCCCAGCGGAAGAGAGATTACGCATAGCGAGCCTGACGATAAACGGTGACACCATGCCCAACAGAAAGCTTGGCGGCGCGAAGAGCAGCAGTGATGCTATGACCGAAGCAACATAGATATTGCGTATATCTTTCACCAGCGCGGCTAACAGCAAGTTAGCCACAAAAGCCACCACAGCGGTCGACACCGAGGCCGCGCCTATTATACATGCCAATACATGAGAGTACGGCCACCTGTCTGACACTACGCCTCCCAGCCAATAGCCCAGGGCAAGACTGGTCATTATTATGCCTATCAGTGATGTCCATACAACCAGTGAGGTTCCCATGTACGGCGCCACCACGCGAGAACCAGCCATCTCCAGCACCATCACGCAAGTACCGCAGGAAAATGACGCCGCCGATAGAACCCTGCCGGTTACGCTTTTTTCAGGACTCGTCCCAGAGAGCACATCGGCTGTTGATGTTTTTTTTACATTGCGATTCCTGCCCTTGCTGACATTCGAATGTGTATCCATACGCTCTATACCTCCAGTTTTTGCAAAGGTTATAATAGAATATACGCGCCGTATTTGCAAATAACTTAGGCGCATAACTTTGTTGATTATAAGGAACCGAGTCTTACTTGAGAGGATATTCCCCCAGGGGTGTGTACACTGGACCTTGCGGAGTCAGCACGCTTTTCATCAGAATAAAGCTCTCAACCAGCCACGACGGAGTCGGAGCGCACGTCAGAACATTGGACATTTCCTCTGACAATTCACCCTCCGTGCGCGCGCGCGCAACCGTGATATGAGCCTTGAATCGTCGGCGCTCCGGCGCAAATCCGGATTTTTGGGCAGCCTTGTCGACTAAAGAGGCAAGTTTCTCCAGCGAATCACCTCCATCTCGAATCCCAAGCCATAGCGATTTAGGCCGTGACATATTTGGAAACGCCCCCGCATGATATATTTTTACCCAAAATGGCCGAAGCGCTCCAAGACGAGAGAGATTTGTGTCAAGCCTCTGCGCCTGCTCCAGAGATGTATTCCCAAGAAATTTTAACGTTATGTGAATCTGCTCCAGAGAAACGCATTTGTACTCCCGAAATCCGCGAATCCGCTCTATAAACTCCCCTATTTCCGAAACGGAGGCAGCATCAGGAATTGTACAGACAAAAGTTCTTATCACCCCGACGTCCTTATTCAAATAAACTCCTCCATAATGGTAATTCTTTAATGACCATATTAATTTTACCTCATTAGTGTTATATTATGCTTATTATAATGTTTCATGAAAGGAATGTATCATCTTGAGGATTTTTTCTATAATAGGGTTACTGATAACTGTGTTAATAATAGGATGGCTCACTGCGACATATCTCTCATATTCAACAGGAGCTGTGCGGATTACGCCACCTGCTGTGACGCCTGACGGCAGTTCTGAAATAGTTATTCAATCACCGATAGATAGGGCAAGGATCACAGTGTCACTGGATAATGAGCGTCAAAAGCAGTTACAGAATCAGTTCGATCAGTTAAATAATCTTATGGAGCAGCCATGAAACGCATATTTCTCGCTGTATTTACGCTGGCGCTCTTTTTATCATCAGCCGCGTCTGCCGATCTGTCAGCGCGAAGCGCATTCACGCTGATACAGAAAGTTCCGCCCGGTGAACTTATAGAGGACGCGGCAAAATTCCTGGGACGCCACGCCTTCGAGCGCTCAATACCGAATTCAGAGGGAATAAAAATTCGCAGGTGGGGAACACAAAATGACTCATGGCTCCTTGAAGTTCTGCACGACGGAGAAACAGTTCGCGCCACTCGCGTGACATGGGTGACAAAGGCGAGAAGAGATCAGCAGATTATTTTCTCGCAGCTCACCACGGCTGGAAAAAATTTTTTCGGCAAATCCGGCAAGTTCAAAGGCTTGACAGAGGCGGAATGGAGTGACTTCGGCGGAAGATGGATAGTCCGTGCAACGATGGGAGAAAACGGAGAGGGAGTGTTCCTGCTGTCCGGCATTCGCGACGCAATAATGGATAGTGGTAAATACGGTTTCTGACGAAAAGACACAGCATCATAATGAGAAGTTACAAAGGAGACGATGATAAATGATTAGAAAATAAATCCTTACTTGCATACGGGTGGTGACCCACTATAATATAGTCCGAGGAGGCTATATTATGGCACAAAAGAGTAGACAATCAAGGCGCAAGACCCCTTGGGATGGTGAAAGCAG